>CAJYRH010000084.1 GCA_913776795.1 uncultured Pseudorhodoferax sp.
TCATGTCGGCGATGGCCACCCGCGCACCTTCGCGCGCGTAGGTGCAGGCGATCTCCTTGCCGATGCCGCTGGCGGCGCCGGTGACGAGCGTGACTTTGTCCTTGAGTTTCATGCGAGGTCCTTTCGAGGGAACGGGGTGTTGACGGTCAGCGGCCAGCCGGCCGGGGCGCGAGGTCGAGCACCGTGATGCCGGCCTTCTTGCGCGGGCGGTCGCGCCAGCGCGGGTCGGCGAAGCTGGCCTGCACGTCGGCACGGCCCGCGGCCCAGTGGTCGGCCACGGTCTGGCGCGAGAACTCGTAGTCCTTGGACTGGCCGGCGTGGCTCTTGCTGCGGTGGGTCAGGTGCAGGACCGTCACCGCGTTGCAGTTGCCCGCGTTCAGCAACTCCTGCAGGTCAGGGTCGTCCCGCAGTTCCGCGGGCAGCTTGTCGGCCAGGCGCTGGGCGGCCTCGGCCAGGCGCTGCTGCGTGGCCACCAGGTTGGTGTTCAGGCGGGTGCGGCTGGCGTACTGGATGTCCTTGGCGCGCTCGGCCACCTCGTCCAGGTTGCGTGGGAGCGTGCCGCGGGCGCTGAACAGATCGACCTGGAACACCAGCATGTCCTGCACCGTCGGCTGGTCGATCACGTACTGCAGCGGGGTGTTGGAGACCACACCGCCGTCCCAGTACCAGCGGCCGTCCACCTGCACCGGTGCGAATCCCGGCGGCAGCGCGCCGCTGGCCATCACATGCTCGGGGCCGATGGGGTGGGTGCAGGTCGGGTCCAGCGAATCGAAGTAGACCGAGTTGCCGCGCTCCAGCTCGACCGCGCCGACCGACAGCCGCACCTTGCCGCGGCAGTGCGCGTCATTGATGCGGTCGAAATCGACAAGCCGCTCCAGCGTGCTCTTCAGCGGCGAGGTGTCGTACCAGCTCAGTGCGGCGGCCGTGCCGGCCGGCTGCAGCGGCCCGGGCGGAATGCGGGGCATGAAGAAGCCCGGCACGCCAAAGCTGGCCACCAGCGCTGCGCTGGTGGTGTTGAACAGGCTGCGCGCTTCGTCGCCATAGCTGGCGGGCAGGGCCGGCATCGGAAGCCCGGAGGACACCTGGGCCCAGAACGCCTGCAACCGGTCGACACGGCGTTCGGGCGGGTTGCCGGCGATCAGCGCGGCATTGATGGCGCCGATCGAGACACCGGCCACCCAGTCGGGGGCGACCCCGCGTTCGGCCAGGGCCTCGTACACGCCGGCCTGGTAGGCGCCGAGGGCGCCGCCGCCCTGCAGCACCAGCACACACTGTTCCGCAGGCGCTGCGCCATCGCGCGCGGGAGAGGGGGATGTAGCCAAGGGGAGCTTTCTGGGAAGGCGGAACTTGAGGTCCGATTGCTGCGATGCAGTATAGGCCGGCGCCATGGCCTGGCGGGTGTGCTGGCCGGCGTGGCCGGCTCGCCATAATGTCCGGCTTTGCCCCTGGCCTCCAAGGAAAACGCATGACCATTCGCCTTTCTGCCATCGTCTTCGCCGCGCTGTGCGCGGGCGCCGCCTTCGCCCAGACCGCCACAACGCTCGACACCGCAGCCAAGGAGCCCGGCGCGCAGACCACGGCCTCCGGCCTGGTCTACCGCTCGCTGCAGGACGGCAAGGGCGCGAGCCCCGGCGCCAGCGACAAAGTCAAGGTGCACTACCGCGGCACCTTTCTGGACGGCAAGGAGTTCGACAGCTCCTACAAGCGCAACGCCCCCATCGAGTTCCCGCTGAACGGTGTGATCCCGTGCTGGACCGAGGGTGTGCAGAAGATGAAGGTGGGCGGCAAGGCGAAGCTGACCTGCCCGGCGGCCATCGCCTACGGCACGCGCGGCGCGGGTGGCGTGATCCCGCCGAACGCCACGCTGCAGTTCGAAGTGGAACTGCTCGGCATCAACGGCAAGTGATGCCGCAGGCGGCAGCATGCGTGGCCTGCATCTGACCGCCGACCTGCACGGCTGCCGCTGCGCAGCGCAGTGGCTGGTCGACGCCCAGGCCCTGGGCGCCTGGTGCGTGCAGGCCGTGCGCGATGCCGGCCTGCAGCCCGTGGGCCGGTTGTTCCACCGCTTCCCCGACACGGCGCAGGGCCCGGGCGGCGTGACGGCCACGGTGCTGCTGGCCGAATCGCACCTCTGCGTGCACACCTGGCCCGAGCAGGCGGCCGTGACGCTGGACGTCTACGTCTGCAACTTCGGCGCCGACCACCGCCGGCAGGCCCAGGCGCTGCTCGATGCGCTGGTGGCGCGCTTCGCGCCTGCACAGGTGCTGCGGCAGTCGCTGGAGCGTGGCCTCATCCCGCCGCCAGCCCGGCCAGGTGGCCGCGCGTGAACGCCTCCTCGAACACCGAATAGCCCGACCAGTCCGCGTGCGCGAACAGCAGCGCACCGGCCCGTGGCGCCGCAGGGTTGGCGCGCAGCCGCTGCACCAGCCCCGGCACCGGCGTGGCCATGGCATGGCCATGGCGCGCGATGGCGATGTGGGTGGCCTTGGCGCGCAGGTCGGGGTGGGCCGCACCGAGTTCTTCGAACACCAGCCCGGCCCAGTGCTGCCAGGGCTGCAGCAGCAGGGCGCTGCGCGCATCGGGCGCCAGGCCCGGCGCGTGGTACCAGCTCAGCACGCGCGGGCTGTCCGGCTGGCGCTGTGCCAGGCCCTGGTGGCCGGCGTCGACATAGCCCAGGCCCCGGCTGCCGTAGACCACGTTGTCCCAGCTCGGCGCCGCGCCGCCGTGATCGGCCAGTGCGGCGCGCAGGTGCACATTGGCCACCAGCCAGGGCGCGTAGCGCACCATGGCCGCGGCCTCGCGCACGAAGGCCGGCGGATCGGCCAGCACGCGCGTGGCCACGAACACCGGCAGCGCCACGATGCAGTGCGTGGCCTCCCATTGCTCCAGCTGGCCGCTGGCCGGGTCCAGCGCCTGCACGGTCACGCCCTGGCGTTGCGTGGCGATGCGGCTGACCAGGCGCCCGCAGCGCAGCCGGTCGCCCAGCGGCTGGGCCAGCCGCTGCGTGAGCCAGGCATTGCCTTCGGGCCAGGTCAGCACCGCCTCGCGTTCGGCAGCCGAATCGCCGGGCGCGTGGAAGCCGTGCCGGCTTGCGAAGTAGTGGATGCCCGCCCAGGCCGACACCGCCGCCACGCCGGCGCCGAAGTCGTCGCGGCAGCAGTAGTCCAGGTACCAGTGCAGTTGCGCATCGTCCAGGCCCTCTCGCGCCAGCCACTGCGCCATGGTCTGCGCGTCCAGCGCCGCGTGTTCCGGGGTGAAGGCCATGCGCTGCGCAGGCAGTGCGAACGGGGCGCTGTGCATCAGCGCGGCCACGCGCGCGGCGAAGCGCCGGTACTGGTCCAGCGTGCCGGCGTCGATGTCCTGCACGGGCAGCAGGCCGTCCTGCCACTGGCCGTTGCGGTACAGCCGCTCCTGCGGGCTGTGGCACAGGTGGCGCTCGTCGTATGTCCAGCGGCCCGCAACCCGCTGGCGCAGGC
>CAJYRH010000085.1 GCA_913776795.1 uncultured Pseudorhodoferax sp.
CCTGGCGGCGGGCTATGCGGGCGGCTGGTTCGACACGCTGATCATGCGCATCGCCGATGTGCAGCTGACCTTCCCGGTGCTGCTGGTCGCGCTGCTGGTGTTCGGCATCGCGCGCGGCGTGCTGCCCGAGGGCTACCGCGACGAGATGGCGATCTACGTGATCATCGTGGCCATCGCGCTCTCGGATTGGGTGCAGTACGCGCGCACCGTGCGCGGCGCCGTGCTCGTGGAAAAGCACAAGGACTACGTGGCGGCGGCGCAGCTGATCGGCCGCTCGGGCTGGGCCATTCTCGTGCGCCACATCCTGCCCAACCTGCTGGCGCCCGTGCTCGTGATCGCCACCATCAGCTTCGCGCTGGCCATCGTGGCCGAGTCCACGCTGTCCTACCTGGGCGTGGGCCTGCCGCCCACCAGCCCCTCGCTGGGCACGCTGATCCGCATCGGCCAGGGCTTTCTCTTCTCGGGCGAGTGGTGGATCCTGCTGTTCCCTGGCCTCACGCTGCTGGCGCTCGCGCTGTCGGTGAACCTGGTCGGCGACTGGCTGCGCGATGCGCTGAACCCCAAGCTGCAATGAACGCCGCGCCGGGCCGCCCCAAGCAAGTTCGCTCCCGCCTGGCGGGACAGGCCGTAGGCCGAAGGGTGCACTCATGACCACCGTCACCGCACCCCTGCTGTCCGTGCGCGACCTGCGCGTGGAGTTCGAAACGCACCGCGGCACCGTGTGCGTGCTCGACGCGGTGTCGTTCGACCTGGCCCCGGGCGAGATCCTGGGCGTGGTCGGTGAATCCGGCGCCGGCAAGTCCATGGCCGGCGCGGCCGTGATCGGCCTGGTCCCGCCGCCCGGCCGCATCGTGGCCGGTTCGGTCACCCTGGATGGCGAGCGCATCGACCAGCTGCGCGGCGACGACCTGCGCCGCGTGCGCGGCCGGCGCATCGGCACCGTGTTCCAGGACCCGCTGACCAGTCTGAACCCGGTCTACCCCATCGGTCGGCACCTGACCGAGACGATCCGCACGCACCTGCCGGTCGACGCGGCCGAGGCCCGGCGCCGCGCACTCGGCCTGCTGGCCGACGTGGAGATCCCCGACCCCGAGGCCCGCTTCGACCAGTACCCGCACCAGTTCTCGGGCGGCATGCGCCAGCGCGTGGCCATCGCGCTGGCCCTCAGCGCCGAGCCGCGCCTGCTGATCGCCGACGAGCCGACCACCGCGCTCGATGTCTCGGTGCAGGCCCAGATCATCCGCGTGCTGCGCCGTGTCTGCCGCGAGCGTGGAACGGCCGCACTGCTGATCACGCACGACATGGGCGTGATCGCCGAGACAGCCGACCGCGTGATGGTCATGTACCAGGGCCGCGTGCTGGAGACCGGGCCGGTGCGCCAGGTGCTGGACGCGCCGCAGGCGCCCTACACGCGGGCGCTGATGGCGGCGATCCCCTCCGTGCACCAACGCCTGCACCGGCTTCCCGTGCCGGAGATCGGCAGCGACCTTGCGGCGCCGGTGGCGCTGCCAGCGGCCCAGCCAGAGAAGGCCAGCGGCGCGGACGCCGCACCGCTGCTGCAGGTGCAGGGCCTGGCCCGCGTGTTCAACCTGCCTGGCGGTGGCTGGCTGCGCCGCCTGGCCGGCCAGCCCGCGCGCCAGCTGCGCGCCGTGGACGGCGTCGACTTTTTCATCCCGCGCGGCAGCACCTTCGGCCTGGTCGGCGAATCGGGCTCGGGCAAGTCCACCGTGGCGCGCATGGTGGCCGGCCTCACGCGCCCGAGCGCTGGCCGGGTGCTGTTCGAAGGCGTGGACCGCTGGGCCGAGGGCGTGCGTGTGGAGGGCCTGCGCCGGCGCTTCCAGATGATCTTTCAGGACCCCTACGCCAGCCTGAACCCGCGCTGGCGCGTGGACCAACTCATCGCCGAGCCCGTGCAGGTGCTGGGCATTGCCACGCGGCCCGACGAGGTGGCCGAGCGCGTGGCCGACGCGCTGCGCCGCGTGCGCATGTCGCCCGACGACGCGCGCAAGTACCCGCACCAGTTCTCGGGCGGCGAGCGCCAGCGCATCGCGATTGCGCGGGCCCTGGCCAGCCGGCCCGAGTTCATCGTCTGCGACGAGCCGACCTCGGCGCTCGACGTGTCGGTGCAGGCCCAGGTGCTGAACCTCATGCGCGACCTGCAGGAGGAGTTCGGCCTGACCTATTTGCTCATCAGCCACAACCTCGCGGTGATCCGCCACATGTGCGACCACGTGGGCGTGATGCAGCAGGGCCGGCTGGTGGAGCAGGGCGCTGCCGAGGCCGTGCTGGTGGCGCCGCAGCACCCCTACACGCAGGCGCTGATGGCGGCCGTGCCGCAGGTGCAGCGCCCATCGATCCCTGTTCTGGAGACGGCATGACGACGACACCCGAATTCCTCTGGTACATCCCCAACCAGGCCGTGGCCGGCCACCGCGGCGACACCGCGGCGCCCGACCACAACAGCCTGGACACGCTGACGCAGCAGGCGCTCGCGCTCGAGGCGAACGGCTGGACCGGTGCGCTGGTCGGCACCGGCTGGGGCCGGCCCGACACCTTCACGGTGGCCACCGCGCTGGCCGCGCGCACCACGCGCTTCGAGCCGCTGATCGCGGTGCGGCCCGGCTACTGGCG
>CAJYRH010000086.1 GCA_913776795.1 uncultured Pseudorhodoferax sp.
CCTTCGCCCAGGCGATGGCACGGCACCGCCATCCCGAACGCGAAACGGATCCGCCACGGGTGTAGGCAACCCACCGGCCCGCAGGGGCCGGCGGCCTGCCGCGCGGCCGGGCCCGATGCAGGGCCGGCAGGGTTGGAGGCGGGCCACGCCATCCTCATTGGAGCGTGCCGAGCCGTACGGCTCAGCCGTGCCCGGTCATGCGCGGAAGGCTACGGCACCATGGCGGGTGTCAGCGCACCCACCCCTTCTTCGGTCGGCGTTCCACGCGGATATCGACGGATTTCTTGACGACTGGCTGGCCATGGCCATCCGTGTCGACCACCTCCTCGAGGTCGATGTGCTTGACCTCCACGCCATGGTTCTCTTCCAGAGCCTCGAGCACGGCGCCCACCTTGCGCTCGGCCTCCTCGACCTGTGCCTCGTCCGCCGGGAGGCTGCGACCGCCCAGTCCACCGGAATGCGACATGTGTTGTTCCTTCGCTTGGCGATGTCGGCATGCACGCCGTCGGCCGGCGCGCAACGTGCGCGCGACTGCGGGCGGGATGTGCCGTTCGCCTGAAAAGTGCCCGCCTGCGTTTCTACGCAGATGCGGCAACGCGGCGCGTCGGAGAAGAGGTGGTCGCAGCGTCGGTCGCTGCGCCACCGACTGCGACGGCCACGGCCGATGGCGCGGCAGGGGCTCTCACCACTCAGCGGGTCGCTGCAGCCATGTCTCCCGCAACCGCCGATGTCGAACCGCAGAGGACGGCCTGGGTCCACACCAGCATCCAGTCGAGCGCCTCTTCCAGCGCTTCTTCATCGGTGCGCCCGCTGCGCTTGGAAACCGAGAAGGAATGGTCCGCGCCGTCGATGTCGGCACGCGTCGCCGCGTCACCCAACTGCCGCCCAAGCGCCTCACGCTGGGCGACCTCGGCCAGGGCGTCCCGGGTTCCCTGGACAAACAGCATGGGGACGGCGATGTCGAACAGATGCGGTGCGCGGTCAAGGGACGGCCTGCCGGCAGGATGCAGAGGAAAGCCGAGGAAGATGAGGCCCAGCACACCGGCCAGAGGCGCCCGAGCCTGCGCCTGCGAGGTCATGCGGCCACCGAACGACTTGCCACCGGCGAACAGCGGCGTGCAGGGCCACAGCTGGTGGGCCTGCGCGACAGCGGCACGCACGGTGGCCTGCGAAACGGCGGGGCCATCCACGCGGCGCTTTCTCGCTTCCGCGTACGGAAACTGGAACCGCAGCGTCGCGATCCGACGTTCATCCAGTCCGGCAGCTGCACGGCGCATGAATGGCTGGTTCATGTCGGCTCCTGCTCCGTGCGCGAATACATAGACTGCGTCGGGCTCGGCGTGACCCATGGCCACGGCGCCGACCGATCCGCTGCCCGGCACGTCGAGTCGGAACGGGCGCTCGTTCACGCAAGGCTCGTCAGCAGGCGTCGCCAACGAAGACCGACAGGATCAGCCCATGGGACGCGCCGATCCACAACGCCGAGCGTCGGTGGTGCCGCAGTGCGCCATCCGTGTCGGGATGGACAACGACGTCCGGCTTTCCGTGGTTCCAGGCCAGCCAGCAGATCACCCGCGCAACATCCCCGGTGGCGGTACGCAACTGGTCGCTCCGGAGCTGAACGGTGCAGAAGCGGCCAAACACCGCGGCGCATCCAAAGATTCTTGCTGTTGCGCTGGCGAAGCCCGTTGCTGCACCTCGTCGTCAGAACGCATAGGACAGGTTGACCCATCCGCGTGTGCGGCCTGTCGACTGCGGCTCGCTGCGCGGCGCGCCTCCCTGCGTTCGCCACGCCAGCGCCACGTCCAGGTCCCACCCTCCTTGGCTGAGTCGCACCCCGGCACCCGCTCCGGCGCGCCGCAACCTGTTTCCGTTGTCTCCTGGCTGTGGGTCAGCGTTCAAACGAAGCGATGCGTGGTCGTAGAACACATATGGAGTCGCGACACCGAAGCTGCGGCGCAACTCCAACTGTGCGAGCCATCCCTGGTCGCCGGAGGCCTCGCCGCTGGGATAGGCCCGCACACTTCCGACGCCACCAACGCCCAGCTTCTCCGAGGAATCCAGGTTCTTGTCCGACCACTGCACGCCGAAGCGTCCGAACAGCTCGAACCCCTGGGGCAACGGCTGAAGGCGCAAGGCATCGACCTGCAGCTTGTGGAATGCGCCATGGGTCCGGTTGACGTCCAGGGCGCGCTGCGCGACGGGCACATCGAGCCGCCCGGCGGTCCAACCTGCCTGCAACACGCTGACGCCTCCGGCCAGCGCATCCCTGTGGTCCAGTTGCGCCAGCAACAGAACGCTGTCGCTGGACTTGTCTTCGCGCTGCGCGCCGCGTTCGTCCTTGAGCGACTTGTGCTGGTACGAGCCACCGAGCCGAAGGTTGGTGCGCTGCGACCGCAGCGTCGCATGGCCCACACCCGCACTCAGCACGCGCGCAGTGCCGCTGGCGTCGGCATCCGCAAATTCCTTTCCCAGCGTGTAGCGGGCCGATGCCCATCCCGCGTTGGCACTCCAGCCGCTGCCGCCCAATGGCAGGCTGTAACCGATGTTGCCGAGCCAGAGGCTTTCGCTCGTCCCCAGCAACGACAGGTCGAGGGCGTCGCCAAGCTGGACAAGACTGCGCCGCGACAAACTGAGGTAGCCGCGTTCTCGCCCCGTGTAACGATTGCCATGGTTGTCGAAGCCGACCCGGCCACTGATGCCGCGGTCCACCTCGACCACGGCCTCGAGGTCGCCGGTGCCTACCGCGCTGCCGGGTCGCATGACCGGGCTCACGCGCACACCGGGCAGGTCTCCCAGCAGCAACGTGCTGCGCTCCAGCGCTGGAGCGGCGATGACCTGGCCTGGCTGCAGCGGCGCCAGGAACGACTGGGCCGCCTGCGCATCGCTGGCCTGCGCCGAGGTGGCTTGGACGCGGCCATAGCGGCCTTCCAGGATGTCGATGCGCAGGATGCCGTCTGCAACGTCCTGGGCCGGGATCAAGGCCCGCGCGAAGGGATAACCGTGCGCGCGGTAGTGGTCGGTGATGCGTTGCGCGAGCGCCTGCAGGCCGGCAAGGTCGAGCGACCTGCCCAGGCCGTCTGCCACGAGAGGTGCGAGCACCGTATCGTCGTACACGGTGTTGCCGGACAAGCGCACCGATTGGATGACGACCTGAGGCCCACCTGCCGGCGCGCGGGCCGAAGCGTCCGGTCGGATCTGCACTGGCGTGTCCGGAGCCGGCAACGCGGGCTGCGGGCGCAATGGCTGCAGCGACTGCCCTGCGTCCGGGACCACTGGAACGGTCTGTCCCGAGGCCGATGGCGCAAACATGACCAGGGCGAGGGCGGCAACGGTGACCGGGGCGATGGAAGGGGACATCAAAGAGTTGCGGTTCATCGGGTGCTTCGGGAATCTTGAACGGCGGGCGCTTCGGGCTGCGAACCCTGTAGCGCGTCCGGCAGGCGCAAGCCGTTGCCGACCACGTACACCTGTACGGGGCCAAGGCGGGATTTCGCCGTTGCGGCCGGCGGCGGCGCATCGCCACTCAGCGGAACCAGCTCCAGCGCCGTTCCTGCTTCCGACGTGGCGAAACCCACAGACGACGACGTCTGGATACCCATCGGAGCGACGCTGCGCACGATGGCAAGGTTGGCGGCTTGGCCCTGTGCGTTGGCAATCGCATCGGCGGCACCGGTCGTTGCAGCCTCGACGATGGTCAGCACCCCGTCGATCGTGGTCACGGTGTAGTTCGCGTTCGGTTGCGCCGAGGCGCCCACGACGTACGAGCCGGGCGCCTCGCCGGCATCCCGCGAGACATTCACCTGCAAGGTATCGCCACCGACCAGGTTGCCCTGCGTCACGTTCCATCCGAGCGCAGGGTCGCCCTGCCCGGCACGCTTGCTTGCGCTGTCCGCGGTCACGGTGATCGTGCGGGGGGTGACCGTCAGAACACCGCCGACCAGCTGGATGTTGTAGTTCGAGTTGCTCAGGGTTGAACCGCTGACCGCGTAGGTGCCGATGTTCTCCCCTGCCGCGCGCGTGACGCCGCCTGACAGCGTATCGCTGCCGATCAGACTGCCATTCGTCAACCGCCAGCCCAGCGCAGGGTCGGCATCGCCGTACACCTTGGCGCCGCTGTCGGCCGTGACCGTGATCGATCGCGGAGTGATGGTGCCGGTCACAGCGGACGGTGCGGCCACCGTGTAGTTGCCAGCGTCTGCACCGGTCAATGCCGCAGCGACCTGCACGGACTTGCCCGCGCCCGCCTGGGCATCCACGAAGCGCGCGGAGCCCAGCGTGAAGCCAAGTGCATCGCCAGCGAGCTGACCGCCGAGCGCGCCGCCACGGACGGTAGCCGCGTCGGTGCCGTCGTAGATCTTCTCTTCAACGCCCACGTTGGAGAGCGCCAGCGCCCGCGGTGTCACGGTCAGCTCGCCGCTGCTGGCAGGAGCGTCACGGAATCCATAACCCAAGCCGCTTGCCAAGCCGGTTTGATAGGCCACGTCGTGTGTTCCGACAACGGCATGGCCCGCCCCGGACACCACTGCACCCTGAAGCGAAAACTGCGCGGCACCCCTTACCTGCGCGTCCGTATCGCCGTGGACCAGGCCGGCCACGCTGGCTCCGAAGCTCGGCAGGGCGTCTCCGTACACGGCCGTCGCTTGAAGCGCCGTCACGTCCAGCACCGGCTGCTCGCGGTACACCGCGTACATGCCAGCGTTCAAACCCGCCGTGCTCACGTCGTAGCCGGTCTGGACTTCATCGCTGGCGTAGCGCGACCGACCAGCACCCGCCCAGGCGGCGAGCGGTGCGCCTCCAGTCAGGCTGCCGGTGTAGAGCGTCGCGCGCCCGCCCGCGCCCATGCCGATCGCGGCGCCGTTGCCCAGCACGATGTCACCCCCCGCCGCGTCCAGTGCCGCATGACTTCGTCCGGCGTTGAGGACAACAGCCCGGTCGCTGCTGGACTGGGTGGTCAACTGGCCGGAAAGCGTCAGGTCACCCTGCTGCGTCGCGATGTCCATGTCGCCAGCGGTAGAGATACCACCCAGGGTCAGGGCGAACAGATTGCCGAACGACAGCGTGCCACCGGCCATGACGTCGAGCTGGCCGACCCCGTGAAGCGCACCGGACAGGTCGAAGGATGCCTGAGGTCCCAGCAGTTGCAGCGCACCGGCGCGGATGGACTGCGAGGCCGTGACCGTGCCGATGCCGGTGGTCTCCAGGATCAGCCCGTGGTTGCCGACGTCGATGCCGGTCAGGCCTTGAACGGTCCCCACCTCGAACGCATTGGAGCTGCGCGCATGAACATCGCCGCCGGCTCGCAGCGCCAGTCGCGTGAAGTCGAAGCTGTCGTCGGTCAGCGTGACGGTGCCGCCTGCGCTGACCGCGAGGTTCGCCGTCGAGATGCCGCCTGCGGTCGCGGTGACATTGCCGGCACTGCGCACGTACACGGTGTGGGCGGTCGTGTTGATGTCCGCGTTGAGGGTCACGTCCGGACCGCTGCCGCTTCCTACCTCCAGCACGTCGGTGGTGACGGAGGCTCCTCCTAAAGCGTTGAGAACCAGGCCCGTCACCGGATCGAGCGGCCGAATCGTGGCGGGGCGGCCCGCGCTGCTCGTGATCCGGTTACCCAGGTTGACCACGTCGCCGGTCAGGACGACACCTCCCGACGTGTTCTCCAATCCACCCGCGATCACGTCGATGTTGCGGTTGATCAGTTCGATCCGGTTGGCGGCTGCGACCGAGACGTCGCTCAGCACCCGCGTCGTGCCGGTTGCGTCGGTGCGTCCGATCGTCAGCGTGGAGAAGCCGTTGAGCTGACCCAGCGCGGATTGGGAGATCAGCATGGTGCCGCTGCCGGCCGTGCCAATGTCGACGTTGGCGGCGGGATCGCTGGGCCGCAACGTGATGCTGGCGCCATTGCCGCTGAAGGCGTTGTTGAACACGAAGTCGCTGGCCGTCAGCGTCAGGCTGCCGCCCGCGCGCATGCTCGCCGCGCTGTCGAACGTGATGGTGCCCGGCGTGCTGATGCCCGCGCCCGCGCCGAAGCTCAAGGGGGACGCAATGCTGAGATTTCCGGACGAAGTGAGCAGCGAGTTCAGCTGCGTGCCGGTGCCGCCGAAAGTGGCCGTCCCGCTTCCAAGGGCCAGCCCGCCGTTGATGGCCACCGTGCCGACCATGTTGCTCGTGAAGCTGCCGCCGCCAGTGGACACGGCACCGTTGAGCTGCACGTCGACGGCGTTGGAGTTGGTCAGCCCGAAGCGGGTACCAGGCGCCACGGTGATGCTGCCGCCGTTGGTCGTGATGCTGCCCTGAACGATGATCGGCGCGGCGGCGCCGGAGCGCTTGGTGTTGAAGACCACGTCTGCGCCCTGCGTCTCCACGTTGGCGAGGAAGATCGAAGCGCTGCTGTACGCCGAATTGGAGTTGGCGCTGGTGTTGCGCGAGGACACGGCGCCGCCCTGGAACACGATGCGGCTGCCCGCGCCCTGGTTGAGGCGAATCACGTCGTTGACGTCGCGCATCGTGAAGCCGCCACTGGACGAGGGAGAACTCTCGTCGTTGGCGTAGAAGTACATGTTGGTCGCGCTGAGGTTCAGCACGTTGTCGGCGAGGTTGTTGATGATGATGTCGGTGATCGCCGTGAGCACCACATCGCCAGTCATCGCCTCCAGCACCGTCTCCGGAATCGTGTAGTTGATGCTGTTGGACTGGTTGGCCCAATCCACCGGCGTTCCGGTCTGTGCGCTTGAGCCGTTGACGACCGTCAGCGTGTTCGGGTCGAGCAACAGCAAGCCGCTGCGCCCAACTGAAGCCGACGTATCGACCTCCCCCGTGAAGCCGAGCGCCTGCTTGCCTGACACCTCTACCTGGCCGCCGTTGCCGGAGGACAGACCGCCCTTGGCGGAAATGCGGCCGGCGAAGTGCGTGCCGCCGTCGGACCAGACCACAACCGTGCCGCCGTCCCCGGTCTCGCCTGCGTCGGCGCGCAGCGTCGCACCCGCTCGAACGATGGTGTCGGCGGCGTTGGAGATGGTCGCGTCCTTGCCTTGCCAGCCGCCACCCGCGTGCACGGTGCCGCCGCCTGCTGCGCCCGAAGCGTTCAGCACCGCACTGCTCTCCAGCAGAACTCGCCCGCCAGTGGCGACGATGGCGCCACCGCGGCCACCTGGGGAAGATGCATCGATCGTGCCTGCCACCTCGACGATCCCACCTTCGCCGAGAAGCGACACCTTTCCGTCCTGCCCGGCGACCAGACTGCGCGCTTCGGTCACGCCACGGTGGTTGATCACCGTGGCCGTCAGATTCTGTGCGGAGCGCGCATGCATCAAGACGGTTCCGCCATCGGCGCGGACCGCGCCACCCTGCTCGATCAGGGCATCCACCGCCGCCTCTTGCACTTCCAGACGAACTGGCCCACCCAGATCCACCAGGACCTTGCGTCCGGCGCCCAGCAGGACCTGGCCGCCCGGCGCAGCGATCTCTCCAACGTTCTCGATCCGCGCGGCCACCAGCGCAACGCTGCCGCCTTCGGCTGCGTGCAGATGGCCTTGGTTCACGACTGCGGCGCGGCTGTCGCCTTCGAAGCGCAGCCGGCCTGCCATGAAATCGTCCGTTGCAATGCTCAGCGTCGAAGCCACCAAAGCGCCGACGTCGACCTGGGCGCTCTGCGTGAAAAGAACGCCGTTCGGGTTGACCAGGAACACCTGGCCGTTGGCTTTGAGCGCGCCTTGGATGGTCGATACGTCGTTGCCGACCACGCGGTTCAGTGCCGCTGCCGATGCCGAAGGCTGGACGAACTGGACCGTGTGGCCCTTGCCGATGTTGAAGCTGGTCCAGTCCGTGGCCAATCGCGGGCTGTCCTGCGTGATCGTCAACGTCTGTCCGTTCTGCGAGATGCTGCCGCTGCCGCCGACGATGTGGCCGCCACTTGGCAGGTTCTGGGCAGCCGCCCACCCGCTACCGACGACCAACGCGACAGCCAGTGCTGACCGCACGATGCCGGTGCCACTGCCGTGACCGCTTCCTGTTTCGGCGACGGCTTGCCAGACGCCGGTACTCCGATTGCGCACGAGGCGAAAGATTCTGTTCATAGACAAGTAGCTCTGCCGGACGGGCAGAGGTGATCGATGGAGCGGAAGCCGCATGGCGCCTCGGCGCGTGGGGCCGTCGATGTCCTGTGGCACAGGCCGGCACGGTGCAGGGCACCTGGCAGCCTGGGCGGTCGGGTTCTTGTTGTCGGCTGCGAACCACGGGGTCTGCAGCGGCATTCGTTTGGAAAACGAGCGGCCAAGTATGCGCAATTCGTTCGCGTTTTAGCCGAGTATCTGGGATGGCCGGTCCGAATTGGCCGCCGAGCGGCACGGATAGGTGGCAGAAAGCAACATATCGTCGGCCGAGAGGCCAGGACCACGGTCGATGGGTGCCCACCCGCCAGACACAGGGCGTCCGCACCTGGACGATCCCGCGTCAGCGGACTCGTCGGCTCAAGCCTGCCGTCCAAGCGTCACGGCACGCGAGACGGAGCACTCTTCCGCGCCTCGTGCAGCAACAGGCATGGCAAATGCGCTGACACAACGTGGTGGTCGCATGGCCGGACGCAAGAAGTGCGCGCAGGCGCGAGGGCCAACCTCACGCCCATGCACCAACCCAACCGGGGCGATTGACGCCGTCGAGAAAGTACGTCAAGCGCCAGCTCACCGAGGTGAACCGCGGCACCGATAGGGTGAACGAGAGGGGCGAGGAGGCGGCCCGCGTCACTGCAGAGCCTTGGACAGCGGGTGCCAGGATCTGAGATGGCAAGAAAAAAGCACCTAGCGCTTTCGCGCTAAGTGCTTGATCTACCAAAGTAATTTGGTGGGCCCTGAGTGACTCGAACACTCGACCTACGGATTAAGAGTCCGCTGCTCTACCAACTGAGCTAAGAGCCCGATGTCTTTGCTGCGCAACGACCACTTGCTTTGAAGTGACCAGCTGCATTGGCAACCATCGCTGCGGAACATCAAATTGTTTGTGTTCCGCGAAAGCCTGCGACTATAACCCACTTTTTGCGGATAGCGCAACGAATTCTGGATTTTTTATCACAGACAGACCTCTAACATCCCGCGCACGCCAAGCCAGAACAAGGACCCAACCATGCGCGAACCCGGCCCGTGGACGCTTTGCACAGTCGGCCACGCCGCACTGGACCACTGCTTCTTCATCGCGGACTTCCCGCCCACGCCGACCAAGACGCCGGCACGGCATTACCAGGCCATCTCCGGCGGCATGGCGGCGAACGCATCGATCGCGGCAGTGCGGCTGGGCGCGCACGTGCGCTTGCACGGCGCCGTCGGTGACGACGACGCAGGTGACTTCCTGGTGCGCCGCCTGGCCGAATGCGGCGTGGAGTGCGGCCAGCTACAACGCGTGCCTGGCGCGGCCTCATCCGTATCGGCGGTGGTCATCGATGCGCGCGGCGAGCGCCAGATTTTCAACCACCGCGGAGACGCGCTCGCCCGCGCGGCGGAACTCGACACCTGCGTGCTGGCAGGCTGCGACGTGCTGATGGCCGACCCGCGCTGGATGCAGGGCGCGCTGGCGGCACTGCGCTGGGCCCGCGCTGCTGGCGTGCCTTCGCTGCTCGACGGCGATCTCTCGCCCACGCGAGACCTGCAGGCCCTGGCGGCGGTGGCGGACTGGACCGTGTTCTCTGAGGCGGGCCTGGCGGCCTTCGCACCGCACGCGACCCTGACCGACGGGCTGGGTGCGGCACTGGCGGCGGGCGCACAACTGGCCGCCGTGACGCTGGGCGCACAGGGCGTGCGCTGGCAGCGCGCCGGTGGCGCGGTGCAGAGCTTGCCGGCATTCACGGTGCAGGCCGTCGACACCAACGGCGCGGGCGATGTGTTCCATGCCGCACTGGCCATGGCGGTGGCGCGTGCGCTCCCCGACCGACAGGCCATGCGTTTTGCCTGCGCGGCCGCCGCGCTCAAGTGCCAGCGTCCGGGCGGCGTGGCCAATGGCCCGGACTGCACGGAGGTCGAGCGCCTGCTTGCCGCGCACGACCCTGAGCTCACATGAGCAGGTGTTCGCCAGCGTTGTCGCCGCCCAGGATGACGTAGTTCACCTTGCGGATGTCCGTGAGCTTCCTGCCGCCCGCGTAGCTGATGGAGCTCTGCACGTCCTGCTCCATCTCGATCAGCGTGTCCGACAGCTTGCCCTTGATGGGCTCCAAAATGCGTTTGCCCTCCACGTGCCGGTACTCGCCCTTGTTGAAGTCGCTGGCCGAGCCGTAGTACTCCTTGAAGAGCTTGCCATCCACTTCAACGGTCTGGCCCGGCGATTCTTCATGGCCCGCGAACAGGGAGCCAATCATGACCATGGACGCACCGAAGCGGATGCTCTTGGCGATGTCGCCATGGTCGCGGATCCCACCGTCCGCAATGATGGGCTTGGTCGCCACCCGCGCGCACCATTTCAACGCCGACAGCTGCCAGCCGCCCGTGCCGAAGCCGGTCTTGAGCTTGGTGATGCAGACCTTGCCCGGGCCGATGCCGACCTTGGTCGCATCCGCGCCCCAGTTCTCCAGGTCGATCACGGCCTCGGGCGTGCCCACGTTGCCCGCGATCACGAAGGCGTCCGGCAGCTTGTCCTTGAGGTAGGCGATCATGTTCTTCACGCTGTCGGCATGGCCGTGCGCGATGTCGATGGTCACGTACTCGGGCGTCAGGCCCTGCGCCACCAATTGGTCCACGGTGTCGTAGTCTGGCTTCTTCACGCCCAGCGAGATCGAGGCGAAGGTGCCCTGCTCCTTCATGCGGCGCACGAAGGCCACGTTGTCCAGGTCGAAGCGGTGCATCACGTAGAAGTAGCCGTGCTGCGCCAGCCACAGGCAGGTGGCCTCGTCGACCACCGTCTTCATGTTGGCCGGCACCACCGGCAGGCGGAAGCTGCGCGGGCCCAGCGTGGTGCTGGCGTCGCACTCTGAACGGCTTTCCACGCGGCACTTGCGCGGCAGCAGAAGGACGTTGTCGTAGTCGAAGATTTCCATGGCGATCCAGCTTTCATCAATGGTTGTGAAACGATTGAGCGCTTGGACTGGACCGGCCCCTTGCCTTGGCGAAGGCAACAAAAAACCGGGTGCCAATGACTTGGGCCCGGTGACTGATTCTAGCCGCGCGGGTATCCCCATGCGGCGTCCTAGAATCCCGCCGCGATGAACCGCACCTACAAGATCCCGCAGTCCGTCCTGGTCGTGGTCCACACGGCCGCACTGGACGTGCTGTTGATCCGCCGCGCCGATGCGCAGGACCACTGGCAGTCCGTCACGGGCAGCAAGGACACCGAAGCCGAGGACCTGCGCGACACTGCCGTGCGCGAGGTGTTCGAGGAAACCGGCATCGCCTGCGGCACGGGCCTGGTCGATTGGCGACTCGAGAACATCTACGAGATCTGGCCGCAGTGGCGGCACCGCTACGCGCCCGGCGTGCTCCACAACACCGAGCACCTGTTCAGCCTCGCCGTGCCGGCCGGCACACCGGTGCAGCTGCACGCACGCGAGCACACCGCCTTCCAGTGGCTGCCCTGGCAGGCCGCAGCCGATGCCTGCTTTTCGCCGTCCAATGCCGAGGCCATCCTGATGCTGCCGCGTTTCGCGGCCCGGGAGTGACGCGTGCCGCGGCCCGCCTGCACGGCGGCCATGCGCTCACGCTGCTGGAGGGGACGCGCGAGTTCTTCCCTGCGCTGATCGCTGCGATGGACGCGGCACAGACGCTGATCCACTTCGAGACCTACATCTTCGACTTCACCGGCAGCGGCGCCGAACTGGCCGACGCCCTGCTGCGCGCAGCGCGCCGCGGTGTGCGTACCTGCGTGGCCGTCGATGGCCTGGGCACGGGGGCCGCCCCGCAGGAATGGATGCAGCGATTCGCCGAGGCCGGCGTGCAATGGCGCGTGTACTCGCCCGTCAACGCGATGGTGCTGCTGCTGCCCACGCGCTGGCGCCGGCTGCACCGCAAGCTGTGCGTGATCGACGGGGCGGTGGCGTTCTGCGGCGGCATCAACGTGCTCGACGACTTTCACGACCCGAGCTGGGGCCGTCTCGAAGCGCCGCGCCTGGACTTCGCTGTGCGTGTCACTGGCCCGCTCGTGGCCGATGCGCAGCACACCATGGCACTGCTCTGGCGCAGGCTGCAGGCTGTGAACGACCTGCAGCACCGCGAACCGCTGCAGGCCGTGCACAACCTGCTGGACGACGTCCCGCGCAGTGTGGGCATGCAGTCGGGCGCGGCTGGCGCAGCAGGTGCCCGTGCCGCTCTGCTGCTGCGCGACAACCTGCGCCACCGCAAGCGCATCGAGCGCGCCTACCTCAAGGCCATCGGCTCTGCGCAGGCCGAGGTCGTGATCGCCAACGCCTACTTCATCCCTGGTCGCAAGCTTCGCCATGCCTTGGTCCGTGCGGCAAGGCGCGGCGTGCGCGTGCAGTTGCTGCTGCAGGGCCGCTACGAGTACTTCATGCAGTACCACGCCGCGCGGCCGGTCTATGGGCTGCTGCTGAATGCGGGCGTGGAGATCCACGAGTACGCGCCCAGCTTCCTGCATGCCAAGGTGGCGGTGATCGACGGCCACTGGGCCACGGTGGGCTCGTCCAATCTCGACCCCTTGAGCCTGCTGCTGGCGCGCGAGGCCAACCTGGTGATCGAGGACAAGGACTTCGCGCAGCAGCTGCGCACGCGCCTGCTGCGCGCCATGCGCGAGGAAGGCAAGCGCATGGAGCCCACGCACCATGGGCGCCGGCCCTGGCCGCAGCGCTGCAAGGAGAGCCTGGCCATGCTGGTCATGCGCCTGGCCTTGATGGTCACGGGCAAGCGTTACTGACCGCGCAGCACAGGCGTGCTTTCCACGTTCCGCACCGCGCCTCCTCACACCCAGAGCCTGCGCCACCATTGCCCGCTGCGTTGCACCCCTCGCACCGCCCAGATGATGTGCGGGAGCTGTGGCAGCTCATCCTGCCGCGTGCATTTGGCGGCTGCTTGCGGACTCATCGCCGGCGGACGATCGGGACGCGGGCCGGTGGCTGGCGGCGTGGCGGCGCGGCGGCCGACGCCGGCACGGTGCGCGGGCGCGCCAGGGCGACCGGCCCGCCCGCGCAGAATATGCGCCATGAATGAACTCGTGGTGCAACGGCCCGAGGGCCTGTACTGCCCGCCAGGCGACTTCTACATCGACCCTTGGCGCCCCGTGGACCGGGCGGTCATCACGCACGCCCACGCCGACCACGCACGCACCGGCCACGGCCATTACCTGGCAGCAGCACCGGCCGAGGGCGTGCTGCGCCAGCGGCTGGGCGAGATCACGCTGCAGACTCTGGCTTACGGCGAGCGCATCGCGCATAAGGGCGTGGACATTTCGCTGCATCCAGCCGGCCATGTATTGGGCTCTGCCCAGGTGCGGCTCGCACATGGCGGCCAGGTCTGGGTGGCCAGCGGCGACTACAAGGTCGCTCCCGACCCAACCTGCGCGCCCTTCGAACCGCAACGGTGCGATGTGTTCATCACCGAATCGACCTTCGGCCTGCCGATCTACCGCTGGCGCAGCGACGCCGAGTTGTTTGCCGAAGTCGACGCCTGGTGGCAGGCCAACGCCGAACTCGGCCGCGCCAGCGTGCTGGCCTGCTACAGCTTCGGCAAGGCGCAGCGCGTCCTGGCGGGCGTCAACGCGGCCATCGGCCCGATCGTCGTGCATGGCGCCGTGGAACCCCTGAACGTGGCGTACCGCGCCGCGGGCGTGGCTTTGCCAGCGACCCAGCTGGCGACCGACGTGGCCGACAAGTCTTTGTTCAAGCGTGCGCTGGTGCTGTGCCCGCCGAGTGCCGCGGCCAGTACCTGGGCGCGCCGCTTCGGCGACTTCGGCACCGCCTTCGCAAGCGGCTGGATGCAGCTGCGCGGCGCACGCCGACGCGGCGGCTACGACCGCGGCTTCGTCCTCAGTGACCACGCGGACTGGCCCGGGCTGCACCGGGCCATCGGCGCGACCGGTGCCGAGCGCGTGATCGTGACCCACGGCAGCATCCCGGTCATGGTGCGCTATCTTGCCGAGCAGGGCCTGCAGGCCAGTGCCTTTCAGACCGAATACGGCGACGAGTTGCTGGAGACCGAGGCCGCATGAAGCTCTTCGCAGCTCTGTTCACCGAACTGGACGCCACCACCTCGACCAGTGCCAAGGTACAGGCCATGCAGCGTTACTTCGCACAGGCGCAGCCGGCCGACGCGGCCTGGGCCGTGTATTTCCTCGCGGGCGGCAAACCACGGCAGGTGGTGCGCACGGCCAGCCTGCGGCAGATCGCCTGCGAGATGGCGGGCATCCCCGACTGGTTGTTCGAGGAAAGCTACCAGGCCGTGGGTGACCTGGCCGAGACCATCGCTTACATCCTGCCGCTTGGGGGTGGCGGCAGCACGCTAGGCCTGGCGGCCTGGATCGAGGAGCGGCTGTTGCCACTGCGCGGCGTACCCGAGCCCGAAGTGGCGGCGCGCGTGCGCGGTTACTGGCAGGAGCTCGACCCGCAGGGCCGCTTTCTGCTGATCAAGCTCGTGGGCGGCAGCTTTCGGGTGGGCGTGAGCAAGTTGCTGGTGCAGCGCGCGTTGGCTGCGAACGCGGGTGTGGATGCCAAGCGCGTGGCCCAGCGCATGATGGGCTATACCGATGCGCGCAGCATGCCCACGCCGGAGCGCTTCGCCGCTCTCACGGATGCCGCGCCGCACGGCGATGGCGTGCACGCCCCTGCAGACCCGGGTCAGCCCTATCCTTTCTTCCTCGCGCACCAGCTTGACGTGCCACTGCCTTCCTTGCCAGAACGCCTGGGGCCTGTGGACGACTGGCAGGCCGAATGGAAGTACGACGGCATCCGCGGCCAGGTGGTCAAGCGCGCCGGACAGGTCTGGGTGTGGTCGCGCGGCGAGGAGCTCGTCACCGAACGCTTTCCAGAGATCGTCGCCGCCGCGCAGGCTCTGCCCGACGGCACGGTGCTGGACGGCGAGATCCTGGTCTGGCCTTCCGGAGCGGCGCAACCTGCACCCTTTGCGCTGCTGCAGCAGCGCATTGCCCGCAAGACGCTGCCGCGCAAGTTGCTTGCCGATGCACCGGTGGTGTTCGTCGCCTACGACCTGCTCGAGTTCGCAGGCGCCGATCTGCGCGCCCAGCAGCAGCGCAAGCGCCGCACGGATCTGGAGCAGTTGCTGGCCACCCACCCCGGGCTGCGGCTCTCGCCTCTGGTCACGGGTCGCGACTGGACCGCGCTGGCCGAAGCGCGCGCGCAATCGCGCGAACGCAGTGTCGAAGGTCTCATGCTCAAGCGTCGGGACGCCGCTTACGGCACCGGCCGTACCAAGCAGGACGGCATGTGGTGGAAGTGGAAGATCGACCCCATGGCGGTGGACGCCGTGCTGGTCTATGCGCAGGCCGGCCACGGCCGCCGTGCCTCGGTCTACACCGACTACACCTTCGCAGTCTGGAACCGCGCGCCGCAGGACGCTGCCGAGGCCCAGGCGGTGCTCGATGCCATTGCGCGCAAGGAACCGGCCCAGCCCGGCGCGCTGCAGCTGGTCGCTTTCGCCAAGGCCTATTCGGGTCTGACCGATGCGGAATTCCGCCGCGTGGACGCCGTCATCCGAAGGAATACGCTGGAGAAGTTCGGCCCGGTGCGCAGTGTCGTGCCCTCCCTGGTGTTCGAACTCGGTTTCGAGGGCATTGCGCGCAGCCCGCGCCACAAAAGCGGCATCGCAGTGCGTTTTCCGCGGATGCTGCGCATCCGCGACGACAAG
>CAJYRH010000087.1 GCA_913776795.1 uncultured Pseudorhodoferax sp.
ACACGACGCTCTTCCGATCTGCCGCCGATCACGGTGGGGAACTGCATGAGGCCCTTGGCCTCCAGGTCGGCGTCCTTCAAGGGAGCGTCGGACGCGCCGAAGTCCACGGTCTTGGCCTCGATCTGCTTCAGACCGGCGCCGGAGCCGACGGACTGGTAGTTGATCTTGGTGCCGGTGGCCTTGTTGTAGTCGGCTGCCCACTTGGCGTACAGGGGCGCAGGGAAGCTGGCGCCGGCGCCGGTCACGTCCTGCGCGGCCGCGAGGCCGCAAACGCCGGACAGGGCCAGACCCAGCAGGCCGATGGTGGAATAGCGGATGGTCGATTGCATGAAAACCTCTCTCGAGTGCTTGCGGTGAAGACCAGGCAGCGGGGCCCGCCGCCTTCGATGGACGCAAATTTAAGAAGCTTGTGTGACAGCAACATGACACCAAACGGTATGCAACCATTTGCCGCTGCGCACCTCGCTGCACCGCAGCATCGGTGCTAGCATCCCGCCCCAGCCATGCAGAACGGAACCCTCCTCGCCGCCCTGGACCTGGGCTCCAACAGCTTTCGGCTGGAGATCGGCCGGCTCGACCACGGCCAGATCCGCCGCACCGAGTACCTCAAGGAGGTCGTTCGCCAGGGCAACGGCCTGGACGAGGCCCGCAATCTCAGCGAAGACGCCATGCAGCGCGGCCTGGACTGCCTGGCCCGTTTCGCCGAGCGGCTGGCGGGCTTTCAGAAGCACCAGGTGCGCGCCGTGGCCACCCAGACGCTGCGCGAGGCACGCAACCGTGACGAGTTCCTGCGCCGCGGGCACCAGGTGCTGGGTTTTCCGATCGATGTGATTCCGGGCCGCGAAGAGGCCCGGCTCATCTACCAGGGCGTCTCGCGCCTGTTGCCGCAGTCCGACGAACGCCGGCTGGTGGTCGACATCGGCGGGCGCTCGACCGAAATGATCCTCGGCCAGGGTTTCGATGCCCGGGTGATGGAGTCGTTCCGCGTGGGCAGCGTCGCCTGGTCGATGCGCTACTTTCCCAAGGGTGAATTCAGTCCGGATGCCTTCCGCATGGCCCAGATCGCTGCAGAGGCCGTGCTGGACGAGGCACTGGCCGCCTATGGCTCCGGCCATTGGGACACGGCCTACGGAGCCTCCGGCACCGTCGGAGCCGTGGCCGATGTGCTGACAGCAGCAGGCGGCCCGGCCGGCCTGATCCCGCGCGCCGGCCTGGAATGGCTGCGCGAGCGCCTGCTCAGGGCGCGCACGGTCGACAAGCTCCACCTCGATGGCATGAAGGACGACCGCAAGCTTGTCATCGGCGGCGGCCTGTCCGTGCTGCTGGCCATCTTCGACCTGCTGGGCATCAGCGAGATGCAGGCGGCCGACGGCGCGTTGCGCCATGGCGTGCTGTACGACCTCATGGAGCGCGACGGCGCCGACAGCGACGTGCGCTCGGCTTCCGTGCGCCGGCTGGCCCGCAAGTTCGACACCGACCAGGCCCAGGCCCAGCGTGTGGGCGCGGTGGCCAACCAGTTCTTCGCGCAGTTGCAAGCCGGCGGCGAGCAGGCACCGGAGGAAGTCGATCGCATGCAGCGCAAGCTGTCATGGGCCGCGCAGCTGCACGAGATCGGTTTCCTGGTCTCGCACAGCAGCTACCACCGCCACGGCGCCTACGTGCTGGACAACGCCGATGCACCCGGCTTCGCCATGCCCGAGCTGCACCGGCTCAGCCAGCTCGTGCTGGGCCACCGCGGCAAGCTCAAGAAACTGGAAGCGGAACTGGCCGACCCTGCCCTGGCCCAGCAGCTGCTGGCGCTGCGCCTGGCCGTGATCCTGTGCCACGCCCGCCGCGACCCCGACATCGGGGGCCTCAGGCTGTCGGCCGGCAAGGGTCGCCAGGCCCAGCGCACGCTGTCGTGCCGCACGGGCTGGACCGACGCGTTTCCGCAGTCCGCCCACCTGCTGCGCGAGGAAGCAGCCGCCTGGGCCAAGACCCCTTGGCCCCTGGCCTTGAGTGGCTTTTAGGCCATCTGGCGCTTTGCTTATAACCAGGCACGCATAGCGCCCTAACAAATAAATAGTTTGGGTCTAAGGACAACATCCTTAGAGTACGCGGGTTTCCACTGAGTCCTGACATTTCGCGGTTTGCCACGGCCGCTCGTTCGCTGCACCACGATGTACCAATACACAGATTTCGACCGCGAATTCGTCCAGTTGCGCGCTGCGCAGTACCGCGATCAGCTGGAGCGCTGGCAGAGAGGCGAACTCGCCGAGGACGAATTCCGTCCGCTGCGTCTGCAGAACGGTTGGTATGTGCAGCGCTTCGCGCCCATGCTGCGCGTGGCCGTTCCGTATGGGGAACTCAGTTCGGCGCAGTTGCGCATGCTGGCCAGGATCGCCCGCGAATACGACGACCGAAGTGCCCACGACCTCGCCAAGGCCAACCCCGGCCTGTCGGACCTGTCCAGCCTGCCGGACCACGTGGCGCACTTCACCACGCGCCAGAACGTTCAGTTCAACTGGATCCCGCTCGACAAGAGCGCCGACGTGATGGACCTGCTCGCCAGTGTGAACATGCACGGCATCCAGACCAGCGGCAACTGCATCCGCAACATCACCAGCGACGAGCGCGCCGGCATCGCGGTGGACGAGGTCGCCGACCCGCGTGCCTTCGCCGAGATCCTGCGGCACTGGAGCACTCTGCATCCTGAGTTCGCGTTCCTGCCGCGCAAGTTCAAGATCGCCATCACCGGCGCCACGGAAGACCGCGCCGCCACCTTCTGGCACGACGTGGGCCTGCACGTGGTGCGCAACGGTGCTGGCGAAGTCGGCTTCCGCGTGCTGGTGGGCGGCGGCATGGGCCGCACGCCCGTCGTCGGCACCGTGATCCGGGAGTTCCTGCCCTGGAACCAGGTGATCAACTACCTGGAGGCCGTGGTCCGCGTCTACAACCGTTGGGGCCGGCGCGACAACATCTACAAGGCGCGCATCAAGATCCTCGTGAAGGCGGAAGGCCAGCGCTACATCGACGAGGTCGAGCAGGAGTACGCCGAGATCATGGCGAACGACGGCGCCGCCCACACCATCACGCAGGCCGAACTGGACCGCGTGGCAGCCTCGTTCCATGCGCCCGCCAGGCCGGCGGCTGGCCACGTCGACACTGCGCTGCGCGCAGCCGCACAGATCGATGCGCAGAGCGACGTGGACCATGCGCGTTGGCTCGAGCGCAACGTGGCCCCGCACAAGAACCCGGAGCTGCGCATCGTCACGCTGTCGTTCAAGCGCCTGGGCTTCGCACCTGGCGATGCCACGGCCGACCAGCTCGACCGGGCGGCCGACCTGGCCGACCGGTTCAGCGCCGGCGAGGCGCGCGTCACGCACGACCAGAACCTGGTGCTGCCCTGGGTGCGCGCCGAGGAGCTGCCCCTGCTCTGGCAGGAAGCCCGAAAGCTGGGTCTGGCCAGGTCGAACGTGCGCCTTCTGACCGACATGATCGCCTGCCCCGGCGGCGACTTCTGCGCGCTGGCCAACGCACGCTCGCTGCCCATCGCCCACGCCATCACGTCCCGCTACCAGGACATGGACGAGCTGCACGACCTGGGCGAGATCGACCTGCACATGAGCGGTTGCATCAATTCCTGCGGCCACCACCACACCGGCCACATCGGCATCCTGGGCGTGGACAAGGACGGCCAGGAGTGGTACCAGGTCACGCTGGCCGGCTCGGACGGCTCGCACCTGTCCGGCGTGCCTGCAGCCGGCAAGGTGGTCGGTCCTTCGTTCGCGGCGGCCGAAGTGCCCGAGGTGATCGAGGC
>CAJYRH010000088.1 GCA_913776795.1 uncultured Pseudorhodoferax sp.
CGCGAGGGTCAGTCGGGCACCTGGATCGTCCCGGAAATGGTGCGTGCCTACGAATCCCTGCACGCCGCCGGCAGCGCGCACAGCGTGGAAACCTGGGTGGACGGGCAACTCCTGGGCGGCCTGTACTGCGTCGGGCTGGGTCGGGCGGTGTTCGGAGAATCCATGTTCGCGCGGGCCACGGATGCCTCCAAGATCGCGCTGGCTGCACTGGTGGCCTGGTGCCGCGTGCACGGCGTGGAGCAGATCGACTGCCAGCAGAACACCCGCCACCTGGCGTCTCTGGGCGCGGCCGAAATGCCGCGCTCCCGCTTCGTGTCGCAGCTCCGCCAGGACGCGCTGGCGCCCGATCCGCCCTGGTGTTTCGACCCCGTATACTGGTCCGCACTGTGCACTCCAGTGGCCCGGACGGCGTGACCCACCTGAACGATCTCCCCCTGCAGACGCTGCAGTTCTACGCGACCGCGCCGTATCCGTGCAGCTATCTGGCGGACCGGCAGGCGAGGTCGCAGGTGGCGACGCCGGGGCACCTGATCCAGAGCGACACCTACTCGGAGTTGGTGCAGACGGGTTTTCGGCGCAGCGGGATGTTCACCTACCGTCCGCATTGCGACGGCTGCCAGGCCTGCCTGCCGCTGCGCGTGCTCGCCGAGCGATTCAAGCCTGACCGCAGCCAGCGCCGCGCGCTGGCGCGCCATGCCGGCCTGCAGGTGCGCGTGCTCAAGCTTTGCTTTGTTCCCGAGCACTACCAGCTATACCTGCGCTACCAGAATGGCCGCCACGCTGGCGGTGGCATGGACCACGACAGCATCGACCAGTACACGCAGTTCCTGCTGCAAAGCCGTGTCAACTCGCGGCTGGTCGAATTCCACGAGCCCGGTGTGGCTGGTGGGTCACCCCGGCTGAAGATGGTCTCCATCCTCGACATCCTCAACGACGGCCTGTCAGCCGTCTACACCTTCTATGAACCCGAGGCCCATGCCAGTTACGGCACCTACAGCGTGCTGTGGCAGATCGAGCAGGCCCGCAGCCTGGGCCTGCCGCACGTCTACCTGGGTTACTGGATCGGCCAGAGCGACAAGATGAACTACAAAGCGCGCTTCCTACCCCACCAACTGCTGGTCGATGGCCATTGGCAGGACAGCCCTGGCCAGCCATGAAGAAGACCGACCAGCACGCTGGCGCGACGCCCACGGTCCAGGTCATCGAACGCATGTTCGCGCTGATCGACGTGCTTGCCTCGCGCGAGGAAGCGATGTCGCTCAAGGAGATCAGCGAGAAGACCGGGCTGCACCCGTCGACCACGCACCGCATCCTGAACGACCTAGCCACCGGCCGGTTCGTCGACCGGCCCGAGCCCGGGACCTACCGGTTGGGCATGCGGCTGCTGGAGCTGGGCAACCTTGTCAAGGGCCGCCTGAGCGTGCGCGACGCGGCGCTTGCACCCATGCGCGAGTTGCACCGCCTGATCCAGCAGCCGGTGAACCTGAGCCTGCGCCAGGGTGACGAGATCGTCTACATCGAGCGCGCGCTGTCCGAGCGCTCGGGCATGCAGGTGGTGCGTGCCATCGGTGGCCGCGCCCAGCTGCATCTCACCTCGGTGGGCAAGCTGTTCCTGGCGGCCGACGACGCCCAGCGCGTGCGCGCCTATGCCACGCGCACTGGCCTGGCAGGCCACACGCGCAACAGCCTGACGCAGCTGCCGCTGCTCGAGCGCGAACTGGCCAGGGCCCGGATGACGGGTGTGGCCCGCGACAACGAAGAGCTGGAACTGGGGGTGCGCTGCATGGCCGCCGGCATCTACGACGACCAGGCCCGGCTTGTCGCAGGCCTGTCGATCTCGTCCCCGGCGGATCGGCTAGACGAGTCATGGCTGCCCAAGCTGCAGCAGACCGCCAACGACATCTCCTCCGCGCTGGGCTACCGGCCTGGCAGCAACGGCGACCGCCCCACCGCCTAAGAGGCGCCTGCGCCGCGCTCAGCGGTGCGCGGACACGGGCACCAGGGCGGCCGCACCATGGCCGCCTGCAGTGATGGCCGACGCAGTGCCGGCCTCCACCCACTTGCGCACGCGCTCGGCGTCCCCCAGGCGGCTCAACTTGCCGGCCGAATCCAGGAACACCATGATGAGCTTGCGGCCTGCAATGCTGGCCTGCATGACCAGACATTGGCCAGCCTCGTTGATGAAGCCGGTCTTCTGCAGCCCGATGTCCCAATCCGGGTTCTTGACGAGGCGGTTGGTGGTGTTGAACTGCAGCGTACGGCGGCCGACATCGACGGCGTAGCTCGGCGAGGTCGACAACTCGCGGATCAGCGGCTCGCGGTAGGCGGCGCCGACCAGCAGGGCCAGGTCATGCGCGCTGGACTGGTTGTTCGGCGACAGGCCAGTCGGCTCGACGTAGCGGGTGTCCTTCATCCCCAGCTGGACCGCCTTGGCGTTCATGCGGCTCACGAAGGTGGCCATCCCGCCCGGGAAGGTGCGGCCCAGGGCATGGGCTGCGCGGTTCTCGCTCGACATCAGCGCCAGGTGCAGCAATTCGCCACGGCTGAGGCTGGCACCGACCACCAGCCTCGACCGGCTCCACTTCTCGGTGTCCACATCGTCCTGGGTGATCGTGATGACCTCGTCCATCGGGAGACGCGCCTCGTTGACGACAACGCCCGTCATGAGCTTGGTCAGCGATGCGATCGGCAGCACGGCGTTCTCGTTCTTGCGCAGCAGGACTTCATCGGTCTCCTGGTCGATGACCAGCGCCACGCTGGACTTGAGGTCCAGCGGGTCATCCGCAGTGTGCAGGCCGGCCATCTGGCCGAACGAGGGCTTGATGGGGATGATGGCAGCGCGCGGTGTTTCGATGCGTTGGCGCCCCTGCACTTTGACCTTGACGCGACGCGCCGGCGTGGCGGCAGCAGCGCTCTTGCGCTCGGCCTGACGCTTCTCGGCCACCACCTTCTTCTTGCGTGGCGCCGCATCGGCCTGGGGCATGGCGAGCATGAACAGGCAAGAGAACACGACCAGCGCTTGCGCTAGACGATGCAAGCTGGAAAAACGGGAAGAAGCCATGCGCGCACCTACTGAAACCGCCAAGGATGCGGGAGTGTATCCACTCCAAAAAGCTCACACAACATCAAAGACTTGCGCGGTCAACTTCATGTGATGAACGGCGCCGTTGTCGCTGCCGGGCAACAAAAAAGCCGACCCTCGCGGGTCGGCTTTTCAAGGTCGAGGACGCTTCAGCCCGCCGTGGCCTCTTCCGCCTCCGGCTTGGCCCGCCCCTCCTTCTTGGGCAACGGCTGGATGTCCAGCTGCACCTCACCGGTCTCTACACCCTTCTCGTCCTGGGACAGGGCGATGTCGACCACCAGGCGGCCCCCGTCGGTCAGTCGACCGAACAGCAATTCGTCGGCCAGCGCGCGCCGGATCATGTCCTGGATCAGGCGCTGCATCGGCCGCGCGCCCATCAGCGGGTCGAACCCCTTGCGCGCGAGGTACTTGCGCAGACCATCGGTGAAGGTCACTTCCACCTTCTTCTCGGCCAGCTGCGTTTCCAGCTGCAGCAGGAACTTGTCGACCACGCGCAGGATGATGGTCTCGTCCAGCGCCTTGAAGCTCACGATCGCGTCCAGCCGGTTGCGGAACTCGGGCGTGAACAGGCGCTTGATGTCGCCCATCTCGTCACCCGCTTCGCGCGGGTTCGTGAAGCCGATGGTCGCCTTGTTCATGGTCTCGGCGCCCGCGTTCGTCGTCATGATGATGATGACGTTGCGGAAGTCGGCCTTGCGCCCGTTGTTGTCCGTCAGGCTGCCGTGGTCCATGACCTGCAGCAGCACGTTGAAGATGTCCGGGTGCGCCTTCTCGATCTCGTCGAGCAGCAGCACGGCGTGCGGCTTCTTCGTGATGGCCTCGGTCAAGAGGCCGCCCTGGTCGAACCCGACGTAACCCGGAGGCGCGCCGATCAGGCGGCTGACGGCATGCCGCTCCATGTACTCGGACATGTCGAAGCGGATCAACTCGATGCCCATGATGAACGCGAGCTGCTTGGCCGCCTCGGTCTTGCCGACGCCAGTGGGGCCGCTGAACAGGAAGCTGCCGATCGGCTTGTCGCCCTTGCCCAGGCCGGAGCGGGCCATCTTGACCGAGGAGGCCAGCACTTCGAGCGCCTTGTCCTGGCCGAACACCACGCTCTTCAAGTCACGCTCCAGCGTCTGCAGCTTGCTGCGGTCGTCGTTGGACACGTTGGCCGGGGGGATGCGCGCGATCTTGGCCACGATCTCTTCGACCTCGGACTTGCCGATGGTCTTCTTGCGCTTGGACGCGGTCAGGATGCGCTGTGCAGCGCCGGCCTCGTCGATCACATCGATGGCCTTGTCGGGCAGATGACGGTCGTTGATGTACTTGGCCGACAGCTCAGCCGCCGCCTGCAACGCAGCGGCGGCGTACTTCACGCTGTGGTGCTCCTCGAAGCGCGACTTCAGGCCCTTGAGGATCTCCACCGTCTGCTCGACAGTCGGCTCGACCACGTCGACCTTCTGGAAGCGCCGCGACAGCGCCGCATCCTTCTCGAAGATGCCGCGGTACTCGGTGAACG
>CAJYRH010000089.1 GCA_913776795.1 uncultured Pseudorhodoferax sp.
TGAGCAGATAGCGCGCGATCGCCATGAGTGCACCGGTGTTGCCGGCCGACACAGCCACGTCGGCCGCTCCGTCCTTCACCTGGGCGATGGCCACGCGCATGGACGAATCGCGCTTCTTGCGCAGCGCAACCTCCACCGGGTCGTCCATCCCGACGACTTCGCTGGCAGGCACCGCGCGGGCGCGCGGATGCGAGAACGACTGGAGAGCTTGCGGCAGTCCAACCAACAGCAGCTGCGCGTCGGGATGGGACGCCAGAAAAGCCTGGCACGCCGGCAGCGTGGTGCCAGGACCATGGTCGCCCCCCATGCAGTCGACTGCCAATGTGATCATGGGCGCCACTGTACGTCCATGGGACGCCCGAATTCGAAAGAGGATTGAACGGTCACCAAAACAAAGGCCCGTCGCTACAACAGGTAGCCACGGGCCTTGCGGGCGAAACGATCAAGCTTCGGACTTGTTCTTGAGCACCTGGCGGCCACGGTAGAAACCGTTCGGGCTGATGTGGTGGCGCAGGTGGGTTTCTCCCGTGGTGGGCTCCACGGCGATGCCGGGCACGTTCAGCGCGTTGTGCGAACGGTGCATGCCGCGCTTGGACGGCGATTTCTTGTTTTGCTGAACTGCCATGCTTGGCTCCTTGAAGTCAAAGGTGAGGTTTGCGGGGATCGCAACCCGAAAACTCTCGTCAAAGCGGGTCTCTGGAGCGATCTGGCCAAAATCAAGCCCAAAACAAATGGGCCCGCGGCACGCGAAGCCACCGATTATAGCCCGCCGCGGAACGCTCGGCCTAGTGGTCGTCTGCGTCGGGTCTGCGCTTGAGGTCGGCCAGCACGCCGAACGGGTTGGGCTTGGCAGCCTCAGCCTGCGCAAAACCGGGATCGACGGCCTGCATCTTCACCGTTCCCGGGCAAATGTCGTGGCGCGGCACAAGCGGCAGCGCCATCAGCAATTCGTCCTCGACCAGCGCCTGCAGATCGAAGGCCGGATCGAGCACCAGCACATCCTCCTCGGCCTCCTCGTCTTCGCGGGCGGCCTGGGCCTCGTCGGCGACGAAGCGGAACCAGCGATCCACTGCCAGGGCCTCATCGACCGGCTCCAGGCAGCGGTGGCAGGTCAGCGGCACATCAACCTGGGCCTGCAGATGCAGCCAAACCTGCGGGGCCACGCCGGCCGCCTGGCGCAGCTGTACCACGGCGTGCCAGCGCACGAGACGGTCGGCGCCGCAGCCATCAGTCTCTTCGAACACACGCGGGTAGTCCGCAAGAAGGTCTTCCTGCTGCCGAACGCCACCCAATTGGGCGAAGGCCTTGATGTCCAGGCCACGGGCCTGCTTGGGCGCTGTCATGCTGGGCAGTGTAAGAGAATCGCCGCATGCCACGCCTCATCCTGGGATCGACCTCGCTTTACCGCCGCGAACTGCTGACACGCCTGCGCATCGCGTTCGACGTGGTGGCGCCCGAGGTCGAAGAAACCCCTCTGCCCGGCGAAGCGCCAGCCGACCTGGCCTGCCGCCTGGCTCTGGCGAAGGCCCGGGCCGTTGCCCTCCTGCACCCCGATGCCGTGGTGATCGGTTCCGACCAGGTTGCCGACCTGCACGGCCAGCCCCTCGGAAAGCCCGGCGACCACGTGCGCGCCACCGCCCAGCTGCGCGCCATGCGCGGGCAGACCGTGGTGTTCCAGACCGCGCTGTCGGTCGTGCACGCCGCACAAGGCTTCGCCCAGACCGCCCTGGTGCCCGTGCAGGTGCGCTTCCGCAACCTGGACGATGCCGAGATCGAGGCCTACCTGCAAGCCGAGCAGCCCTACGACTGTGCCGGCAGCGCCAAAAGCGAAGGCCTGGGCATCGCGCTGCTGGACGCGATCACGAGCGACGATCCGACCGCCTTGATCGGCCTGCCGTTGATCCAGACAAGTCGGATGCTGCGCGCCGCCGGCGTGAAACTGCTATGAGCGCCGCCCTACCGCCAGAAGGGGCTTGGGCCGAAGCCGCAGGCGCAGGCACACGGGAGAGTGCCGCGCCGGAATGCCTCACGCCGGGCCGCTCCTGCCACGGCGGACCACAGGCCACTGGCCGAAGGGTGCACCCATGACCGGCCGCCTCTACCTGGTGCCGGCACCATTGGACTTCGGCTGCGCCGAACAGGCACCGCTGCAGGATGCAGTGCCGCTTGGCACGCTGCAGGTGGCGGCCCGGCTGTCGCACTGGATCTGCGAGAACGCCAAGAGCACGCGCGCCTACCTCAAGCGCATCGACGGCGTGGTGCCGCTCGCCCTGCCCCTGCAGGAGCAGGTGCTGACGGAGTTGCCGCGCGAAGTGCACAAAAAGGGCGACCACGGGCCCGGATTCGACGCAACCCCGCTGCTGGCCGCCGCCTTGCAGGGCCATGACATCGGCCTTGTCAGCGAGGCAGGCATGCCTGCAGTGGCCGATCCAGGCAGTTCGGTGGTGCGCGCAGCCCACGCCTTGGGTGTGGCAGTGGTCCCGCTGGTCGGTCCCAGCGCATTGCTGCTGGCGCTGGCGGCCAGCGGCCTGAACGGTCAGAACTTCGCCTTCGTCGGCTACCTGCCCCAGGATGCCGAGGCCCGCACAGAGCGCGTGCGCCAGCTCGAGGCGCTGGCGCTGAAGACCGGCCAGACCCAGCTGTGCATCGAAACCCCCTACCGCACTGAGACTCTGCGCCGCGCGCTCGTGCAGACGCTGCAACACAACACGCGGCTGGCCATCGCGACCGGCCTGACGCTGGACCAGGCGCAGATCCTGAGCCTGACTGTGAAGGCCTGGCGCCAGCGCCCGGAACCCCTTGCGGACACGCCGGCCGTCTTCGCCATAGGCCGCTGAAACAGCTCAGCGCAGCGCCGGCACCGATTGGAGCGCGCGCATGGCCCCCTCGCCCATGGCCGCGCCAAAGCGCTTGGCCAGGCGCTCGGCCACATTCTCGCGGCGCGTGTAGTCCACGATCTCCTCGGCCTTGACCACGTCGCGCGCAACGTAGTCCAGGCTGCCCAGCTGGTCGGCCAAGCCCATCTGCACGGCTTGTTCGCCGCTCCAGAACAGGCCGCTGAAGGTCTCGGGCGTCTCCTTGAGCCGCTCGCCACGGCCCTTCTTGACCACACCAATGAACTGCTGGTGGATGGTGTCCAGCATGGCCTGCGCCAGCGCGCGCTGGTGTTCGCTCATGGGACTGAAGGGGTCGAGAAAGCCCTTGTTGGCGCCAGCCGTGAGCAGCCGGCGCTCCACGCCCAACTTGTCCATGAGGCCGGTAAAGCCGAAGCCATCCATCAGTACGCCGATGCTGCCCACGATACTGGCCTTGTCCACGAAGATCTTGTCTGCGCCGACGGCGATGTAGTAGGCGGCCGAGGCACAGGCTTCCTCCACCACGGCGTAGATGGGCTTGTTGTGCTTGGCCTTGAGCCGCAGGATCTCGTCGTTGATCATGCCGGCCTGCACCGGGCTACCGCCTGGCGAGTTGATCAGCAGCACCACGGCCTGCGCGCCCTCGTCCTCGAAGGCACTGCGCATGGCAGCCACGATCGACTCGGCGCTGGCATCTGCGCCCGACGCGATCTCGCCCTTGATCTCCACGACGGCGGTGTGGCGCGTGGTCGTGTCCGTCGTCGGCGCCGCCCGCAGCAACAGCAACCAGGCCAACACGATGAAGAAGCCCAGCCAGGTCAGGCGCGTGAAGATCTTCCAGCGGCGCGCGGCGCGCTGCTCCTTCAGCGAGGCGAACGCCAGGCGCTCCAGCAGGCTGCGCTCCCATTGCGGGTCGGACGGCGGGCGGCCGGAGGGTTGCGGTTCACTCATGGCGATCAGGCTACTAAAAGAATACGGGTTGCAGTTGGGGCTGAGTATGCCAATGCACCACGCCGTCGGATTCCGACAGCATGATCTTGACCAATCCGCCGCGGCATGGGCCACCACCACAAGTGCCGGTGTCGGGCCGGTAGGCGGCACCGTGGGTGGCGCACACCAGCCATTCGCCGCTGTCGTCGAAAAAGCGATTGGGCTGGTAGTCCATTTCCATGGCCACGTGCGTGCAGCGGTTCAGGTAGGCATGGGCCTGACCGCGCCAACGCACAGCGAAGGCGCGGCAGGTCTGTCCCTGATACAGGACGTCGAAAGGCACGCCCGCGCCGCCATCGACGAGGTCGCGGGAATTGCACAGGGCGAGGCGGTTCATGGGCGCGCTGCTCGCAAGCTTCAGGCCGGGGCCAGCAACCAGCCGTGCAGTTCGCGGACCGAGTGGGCCACGAACAGCGGCCGCAGCGCCGCGAATTCGCCATGAGGGTGCGCACCGTACCCCACACCCACGCTGGGGCAGCCGGCATTCAGCGCCATCTGCAGGTCGTGCGTGGTATCGCCGACCATGAGCGTACGCTCGGGCGCCACATCAAACTCGCGCATGAGCTCGTGGAGCATGCGCGGATGCGGCTTGCCGGCGGTCTCGTCGGCCGTGCGCGAGCCGTCGAACAAGCCTTGCAGCTCGACCACGCGCAGCGCCTCGTCCAGGCCTCTGCGCGACTTGCCCGTGGCCACGGCCAACAGGATCTGCTGCTCCTTGAGCGCGCGCAGCAATTCCAGCGCGCCAGCAAACAGCACGATGTCGTTCTGGTGCTGCATGTAGTGCACACGGTAGCGCGCCGCGAGGTCGGGGTAGCGCTCGCGCGGCACGTCGGGCGCCGCATGGGCCAGGGCCTGCGGCAGCGCCATGCCAATGACGAAAGAGGCTGCAGCGTCCGTCGGTACGGTGCCGCCGACGTCGCGTACCGCCTCCTGGATGCAGCGGGTGATGATGGCGGTGGAATCGAACAGGGTGCCATCCCAGTCGAAGGCGATCAGGTCGAA
>CAJYRH010000090.1 GCA_913776795.1 uncultured Pseudorhodoferax sp.
GGTCCACCAGGATGGGTTCGCCGGTTTCCAGCACGCGGCGCATCTGGGTGTTGGGGATGACCTCCTCAACCGGGTGGCCCTGGAATTCGTCGATGCTGGAGAAGCCCAGCGCCGGCAGGAAGCGCCGGTAACCTTCGTTGACCCAGACGATGGTGCCGGACCGGTCGACCAGGAACATGCCCTGGCTCATGCTGGAGAACAGGTGGAACATCGAGCGCGCAGCCAGTTCCAGCATGCTGCTGGCATCGGGCGGCAACGCGGTGTCGGTCGGCGGCATCGGGGCATGGTAACGGTGCGCCATCGGCCTACAGGCGCCGGTGCACCGCAGGAGCACAATCGGCCGCGATGGACAGAATTCGCATCGACAAGTGGCTTTGGGCCGCGCGGTTCTACAAGACGCGCACGCTCTCGGCGGAAGAAGTGGAGCGTGGCCGCGTGCAGGTCAACGGCCAGGACGTGAAGCCCGCGCGGGAGGTGAAGGCCGGCGACACTGTCTGCGTGCGCCAGGGGCCGGTGCTGCGCACCGTGCGCGTGCTGGGTGTGAGTGGCACGCGCGGTCCGGCGCCGGTGGCGCAGGCGCTGTATGCGGAGACGCCCGAGAGCCTGCAGGCCAGGGCGCTGCAGGCCGAGCAGCGCCGGCTGGCACCGGAACCCGCTTTGGCGCAGGAACACGGCCGCCCGACCAAGCGGGAGCGCCGCGTGCTCGACGCAGCCCACGGTGGCTGGGGCGAGCGCTGGAGCGCCTCGGTCGATGGTTGACCAGGGAGACACCATGTACCGCGTCCTTCTCGCCACCTGTGCCGCACTGGCTCTTCTGACGGCCTGCCCCGACACCAAGGTGCCGCAGGATCCGACCAAGCTGCCCACGCCCAAGGCGCTGGACGGCTCCGTGTGATGTCAGCCGCAGGCCACCTTGGTGATGCGGCTGCGGGGGTCCAGTGTCAGGTTGATCCGCGCCGGGTTGAATTCCATGGTCACCGCCTGTCCCGGGCTCAGCCAGCGCACGATGCTGGCGCCTGAACGTGCACGCACATCCCGTTCCAGCGCCGGACCGAACGATTGCCCAATGGCGAACTGCGCTGCCGCGGCATCGCACGTCGCAGGCGGCGGAGAGGCCGCAGGCGTGCCGGAGGGCCCGCCCAGACCAGCGCAACCCGTCAGCACCAGGGCGGCCATGCCGCTCGACCATCGCAAGCTGTTCGTATTCTTCATGGACGGCATCCTATGCCACCGCTTTGCCTGGACCGGTATCCCCGTTTGCTCGGAGCTACACTCTTGCCGGCTGTTACGTCCTCTTTTCGGTGGATGACAATCGAAGCTGGCATCCTTGATGCTTGCTGGTTCCAAGAAAAATGCCAGCCATGCGCAGCGCCCCCGATTCCTCTCACGACCAGCCGCTGGTGAAAGCCGCCATTCTCCCCCGCCCCTCCCCGTCCCTGTCCTGGCTTTGGGGCAGCGCCCGTGTTGCTTTCGTGCTGCATGCCATGGCCATGGTGGGTGTATTGACCATCGTCACCGCGCTGATCGAGCGCGCCGCGCCCTGAACGACCTTCCGCATGCCTGACACCGGCCGCCCCGGACCCCGCTACATTGAAGAACGGCTCGAGCAGCTCGAGCGCAGCAACGAAGATCTGCTGGGCCTGGTCACGGCGCTGACGGCGGTCACCACCGCGCTGGCCGCAACGCATCCGCAGCGCAGCGTGCTGCACGAGGCGTTGGCCCGTGCGGCGCCTGGTGTGCGCCAGGCGACGCAACAGCACGGCATGAGCGAGCGCACGCAGATGGTGCTCGAGGCATTCACCAATCTGCTGCACCAGACGCTGACCGAGCCCCAACCCGCACGGCTGGACGAGGCCAAGCAGGTCATCCAGGCCTTTCTGCACCATCCGCCTGGGGAAGACGCCCGGGATCATTCATAGCGCCTGGCCCGTTGCCACGGCCCGGGACTTGCTAACGCGTTGGCATGCGCGCCGAGCCCACCGTCATCCTCGAAGTCGACCGCCGGCTGGCGCAGTTCATCCTGTCCAGCCGGCCCATGGGCTCGGGCGCGGCGGACAAGCAGGCCCTGGCGCGCTGGCACGCCGCGAGGGAGGTGCGCCAGATCCTGCAGGACGCCTGCCCCTACGAGCCCGGCACGCGGGCCAGCCACGCATGGTTCGTCGAGAAGTATGGCGATGCCGCAGACGCCGTGATCGGGCACGACTGAGCCTGCCCCCCCAAAAGAAGGCCCGCCCTGGCTGACCAGGGCGGGCCTTGTCGCTGCTGACGAATCTCAGCCTTGGACGGGAACCAGGAACTCCCGGCTGACGTGGCTGCCCAGTTCGTTCACGCGGTCCAGGAACTGCGTGAGAAATGCGTGGAGCCCGGTCGCAAGGATCTCGTCGATGCGGCCGAACTTGAGGTCGGCACGCAGCTTGCCAGCACGGCGCAACGTTTCGCTGGCCGGGTCGCTGGCCACCATCTCCAGGTTGGCCAGAACCTCGTTCAGGCTCGCGTGCAGCGAGCGCGGCATGTCGGCGCGCAGGATGAGCAGTTCGGCCACGCGTTCGGGCTTGATCACGTCGCGGTAGACCTTGCGGTAGACCTCGAACGCGGACACCGACCGCAGGATCGCGCTCCAGTGGTAGAAGTCGTACTCCTGGTCCTTCTCGCTGGCGGCGCCGTAGAAGTCGCTCTCCACCGCATGGAACTTGACGTCCACGAGGCGTGCGGTGTTGTCGGCACGTTCGAGGAAGGTTCCGAGGCGCAGGAAGTAGAAGGCCTCGTCCTGCAGCATGGTGCCCAGCGTGACGCCGCGCGACAGGTGGGAGCGGAACTTGACCCACTCGAAGAACTGGCCCGGATCGGCCTCGAACTCGCCCGACTTGAGCATGCGGTTCAGGTCCAGCCAGGTGGTGTTGGCGGTCTCCCAGACCTCGGTGGTCAGGCTGCCGCGCACGGCGCGCGCGTTCTCGCGCGCAGCGCGCAGGCAGGACACGATGGACGAGGGATTGCTCTCGTCCTTGACCATGAACTCCATGACATCGCGCGAGCTGATCTTCTCGTGCTTGCTGCTGTACAGGCCTCCGAGCTCGCTGATCGACAGCAGGCCCTGCCAGCCCAGCTGCGCCACGGCGGCGGACTGCGGCAGCAGCGAGGACTGGTAGTTCACGTCCAGCATGCGGGCGGTGTTCTCCGCGCGCTCGGTGTAGCGAGACATCCAGAAGAGATGGTCGGCGGTGCGGCTCAGCATTGGATCATTCCCCCGAGGTCTGTGCTTGTTGTTGGCTGGGCGCCGAGGTGGCGAACGGGATGTCCGCGTCCTCCAGGATCCAGGTGTCCTTGGTGCCCCCGCCCTGCGAGGAATTGACGACCAGCGAGCCCTCCTTGAGCGCCACGCGCGTGAGTCCGCCCGGCACCATCTGCACCTCCTTGCCCGACAGCACGAAGGGCCGCAGGTCGATGTGGCGCGGCGCGATGCCGCTCTCCACGAAGGTCGGGCAGCTCGACAACGACAGCGTCGGCTGGGCGATGTAGCCGGCGGGATTGGCCTCGACGGCCTTGCGGAAGTCCTCGATCTCGGCCTTGGTCGCGGCCGGGCCGACCAGCATGCCGTAGCCGCCGGCGCCGTGCACCTCCTTGACGACGAGGTCCTTGAGGTTGTCGAGCACGTACTTGAGGTCGTCGGCCTGCCGGCACATGTAGGTCGGCACGTTGTTCAGGATGGGCTTCTCGCCCAGGTAGAACTCGACCATCTTGGGCACGTAGGGGTAAATCGACTTGTCGTCGGCCACGCCCGTGCCGACGGCATTGCAGATCACCACGTTGCCGGCCTTGTAGGCTTCCATGAGGCCGGCGCAGCCCAGCGTGGAGGTGGGGCGGAACACCTTGGGATCGAGGAAGTCGTCGTCCACGCGGCGGTAGATCACGTCCACGCGCTTGGGGCCGCGCGTGGTGCGCATGTAGACGAAGTTGTCCTTGACCAAGAGGTCCTGTCCTTCGACGAGTTCCACGCCCATCTGCTGGGCCAGGAAGGCGTGCTCGAAGTAGGCGCTGTTGTACATGCCGGGCGTGAGCACCACCACGGTGGGCTCGGCCGTGGCCGGCGGCGCCGAGGCGCGCAGCGTCTCCAGCAGGAGGTCGGGATAGTGCGCGACCGGCGCCACGTGGTGGCTGCTGAACAGGTCGGGGAAGAGCCGCATCATCATCTTGCGGTTCTCCAGCATGTAGCTGACACCGCTGGGAACGCGCAGGTTGTCCTCGAGCACGTAGTACTCGCCCTTGCCCTGGGCATCGGGGGCGCGCACGATGTCCACGCCGGCGATGTGCGAGTAGACCTGGTTGGGCACGTCCACGCCGACCATCTCGGGGCGGAACTGCGCGTTGTTGACGATCTGCTCTTTGGGGATCAGGCCGGCCTTGATGATCTCCTGGTCGTGGTAGACGTCGTGGATGAAGCGATTCAGCGCCGTCACGCGTTGCGCCAGGCCCTTCTCCATCGCCGCCCATTCGGCCGCGGGGATGATGCGCGGAATCAGGTCGAACGGGATCAGGCGTTCGGTGCCCGAACCGTCCTCGTCCTTGGCGCCGTACACCGCGAAGGTGATGCCGACGCGGCGGAAGATCATCTCGGCCTCGGCCCGGCGCTTGGCCATCATGTCGCCGGGTTGGCGCGCCAGCCAGGCGTCGTAGATCTTGTAGTGATCCCGGATCTGCTCGCCCTTCGAGAAGAACTCGTAGGGGAGCTTGGTATACATCTCGTCAAATTTCAGCATGGACCCATCTCCTGTACAGAGAATAGCAAGTTGCAAGCCAGAGACTGGACGCGGCGCATGCTCTACGAGAAAAAAAGTTCAGGGTGGCCGGTGGTGCCAGTAGCGTGCCTGCTCAGGCCGCGTGCAATCGATGCGTTCGGGCTGCGCGCTGCGCCACCGCGCTGCGCCGCAGGTGGGCGAATCCACGACCGTGGCGCCATGCGCCTGCAGCCGCTGCACCACTTGCGGTGCCGGGTGTCCGAAGCGGTTGCGGTAGCCGGCCTGCACCAAAGCGAAGCGCGGCGCCACGGCGCGCAGCAGTGCGTCGCTCGACGAGGTCTTGCTGCCGTGGTGCGGCACGAGCAGCAGGTCGGCGCGCAGGTCGGCACCTTCCGCCACAAGGCGCACCTCCTGCGCCTGCTCGATGTCGCCGGCCAGCAGCACCGCGCGACCCTGGGCCACCACGCGCAGCACGCAGCTGACCGTGTTGGGCTTTGCATCGCGTGCTGCCGTGGCCGGCGGATGCAGCATCTCGAACCGCACGCCGTCCCACTCCCAACGCTGGCCGGCTGCGCAGGGCGTCGCGCCATCGCGCGATGCCAGTGCGTGCCCCTCGGGCAGCGAGGCCAGCAGCATGGCCTGCGGCTGTGCGGCGAGCACCGTGGCCGCCCCGCCGCTGTGGTCGCTGTCGGCATGGCTCACGACGACGCGGTCCAGCCGCTCGCCCAGCGCCCGCAACAGCGGCACCAGCACGCGGTGTCCGGCGTCGCTGTCCTGCCCATGCCGCGGGCCGGTGTCGTACAGCAGGCTGTGGCCGGCCGTGCGCACCAACACCGCATTGCCTTGCCCGATGTCGGCTGCGAGCAGGTCGAACTGGCCGGGTAGAGGCCGCGCCGGCTGCCAGCACAGGGCCGGCAGCAGCAGCGGTACGCCGAGCAGGCGCACACCCAGCGGCAGCCGCAACACCAGCAGCGCGGCGCCTGCCAGGGCCGCGCCGCCCAACGGCAAGGGCACGGCCGCATGCGAAAGGCTGGCCAGCGGCCACTGCGCCAGCCAGCCCAGCACGGCCAGCATTGCACCCGTGGCCCCTGCTGCCAGATCCCACAGCGGCGCGACGGCCGCGCCAAGCAGGGCCAGTGGCGTGAGCACCAGCGTGACCCAGGGAATCGCCACCAAATTGGCAACCAGCCCCACCAGCGATACCTGCTGGAACAGCATCAGCGACAGCGGTGCCAGCGCCACCGTGACGATGGCCTGCTCGCGCAGCAACCGCTGCACACGGGCCGCATGGCCTGGGGCCACGCGGCCCGCATCGCTGGCGAACAGCACGCCCACGGCGACAAAGCTGAGCCAGAAGCCCGCCTGCAGGAGGGCCCAGGGGTCCAGGACGAGTACCGCCACGCCGGCCAGCGCCCAGACCAGCGGCCAGGGCCACTGCCGCCCGGCGAGGCGCAGCAGCGCCACCACGGTCAGCATCACCAGCGTGCGTTGGGCCGGCACGCCCCAACCGCTGAACAGGGCATACGCTGCCGCCAGTGCCACGCCACCGACAAG
>CAJYRH010000091.1 GCA_913776795.1 uncultured Pseudorhodoferax sp.
CACGCCGCGTTACGCGCTGCTGCGCGACCTGCCGGGCGGCGTGCCACCCCGGCAGCGGGTGTACCGGGTGCTGCGCAGCGGCAGCATCGAGCCGTTCGCCGACCTTGAATTCCTGCACGGCGGCGCCACGCTGGAGCGCCGCGGCAGCACCACGGTGCTGCATCCCGGCCTGCCGCCCTACCTGCGCATGGCCGCGCCCGCCGGCTACCTGGGCCGCGAGCTGGCGATGGCGGCAGCCGGCGACGCCCGCTTTCCGGCCAGCCTGGCCGACTGGCACGACGATCACCGCGCCGCCTGGCTGCTGACGCGCGGCTTCAACCTGGCGGGCAACCTCGTGTTCGGCGACCAGTCGCTGCAGCGGGACATGGACTGGCGCAGCCTGCCGCCGACGCCGCTGGACCAGCGCGCCGCGCAGTACGAGGCCCAGGTCAGCACTGCCAGCGTGGGCCCGCATGGTGCTGGCCTGGGCGGCGACCAGCCCAAGTTCCTGGCGTTGGTGGAAGACCGGGGCCATGTGCTCGTCAAGTTCGCGCGCAGGGGCAGCCGCATGGCCGAGCTGTTGCCGCTGGAACACCTGGCGCTGCGCGAGCTGGCCCGCGCGGGCGTGCCGGCGGCGCAGACGGCCTTGCTGGTCACGGCCGATCATGTGTTTTTGGAAGTGCAGCGCTTCGACCGCGTGGGGCGCCACGGCCGGGTGGGCGTGCTGTCGGCCGGCGCGGTGGACGATGCACTGTTCGGCCGGCGCGATGCCTGGCCCGAGTTCGCCGCCCGCTGCGAACAGGCCCGGGTGCTGCGCGCGGCCGATGCCCGCCACGTGGACACGCTGGCCGCCTTCAGCGAGCTGATCGGCAACAACGACCGCCACTTCGAGAACCTGGCGCTGCTGATCGGCGAAGACGGCGGCTACGCCGGCCTGGCCCCGGCCTACGACATCCTGCCGATGCGCTATGCCTCGCTGGGCGGCGGCGTGGATCCGGCGCTGCTGCCCATCACGCCCAGGGTGGGCAGCATCGGCGCCCGCCCCGAGGTCTGGGGCCGCGCCTGGCAGGCCGCCGAGCGCTTCTGGCAGGCCGCGCACACCGAAGACCTGCCGGCGCCCCTGTCGCCCGAGCTGCGGCAGCTGGCCGCCGTCAATCTGTCAGTGGCGCGGGCGTTCGTGGCGCCGCTGCTGCCGGCGGGTCGCTGAGGCGGCGTCGGGCGGCCCGCTCGCGCAGCTGGTCACGCACGCTGCGGGCATGCCGGCCCTGCGGCGGCACGATCTGCGGCGGTCCGTCGCCGTCCACCCGGTAGGCGGCGCAGCTGAAGGCATCGTTGACGCCGACTCCGGCATCGATCCGCTCGAACTGGGCCATGTCCTCGTAGGCGTGCAGGTCGATGGCGACCGGCGGCGGCCCTGCGTCACCCACCGCGCTCCAGGCGAACACACCGAACGGGCAATCGCGCCGCACCGACCGGTTGTCGACGACCAGCAGCTGCGTTGTGCGGGGCTGCGTCCGGGTCACCACCGACGTGCGGCCGACGATGCGCAGCCGCGGGCAGTTGAAGTACAGGTTGTAGAAGTCGATGCTGCCGGCCGACAGCTGCACATAGCCGAAGCTGCGGCCCTGGCATTCATACCAGCCATCGAGCTGGGCGTGAGAGGGCGTGACGATGGCCAGCGCCAGCGCCGCCAGGCTGAGGCTTGCAGCAAGAGGGGGCATCGAAGCGCTGCGCAGCCGTCAGGCGCCGGCCTTCACGCAGCGCAATCCCAGGTGCTGCTCGAAGGCGTCGAAGTCGCGGTCGCTGTGCAGCAAGGCGTGGCCGCTGACGATGCAGCGTGTGGCCAGCATCACATCGATCGTGCCACGCACGGTGACGCCGAGCTGCCGGAGCTTGCGGTAGTTCCGGGCGGCCGGCACGATCACGTCCTCACCGCCCAGCATCACCACCTCCAGGGCGCCCAGCAGCCGCTGCACCTCCTTGAACTCGCGCTCGACCTTGCAGCCCTGCAGCACCTCGGTGAAGTTGAGGTCGCCGATGGCCAGTTCATGCGTGTCGAGCAGCCGGTCCAGCAACGCCGCCTCGGGCGTTGCCAGACCTTTGAAGTAGTCGATCCAGACGCTGGCATCGACCAGGATCACCGGTCGCGCCTCATCGCGTCGAGGTCGCCTTCCCAGGTGATCTTGCCGCGCAGCTTCTTGATGTCCGACTGCTGCTTCAACCTCAGCAGCGTTTTCAAGCCCAGCTCCACGGCTTCACGCTTGGTTTTCAGGCCCGTGGCCCGCAGGGCGTCGGCCATCAGCTTGTCGTCGATCACGATGTTGGTTCGCACGATACACACCCAGGAGCGCCGGTATACACATCATAGCCGGCCTCTCCTGCGCGCCCACGCCAGCACCCCCACGCCGCCCAGCCACAAGGCCAGCGTGCCCGGCTCGGGCACCGGGGGCGTGAGCACCCGCACCGAGACGGCCAGGTCGGCCTGGCCGACGTCGATGAAGCAGCTGCCGCAGGTGAAGGGGTTGTCGGAGTAGC
>CAJYRH010000092.1 GCA_913776795.1 uncultured Pseudorhodoferax sp.
GTACCAGCGGCACAGCGCCGTGGCGACCCAGCTCTTGCCCGCCCCGCTGGTCGTGCCCAGCACCATGACGCAACGCGCCAACCCCTTCGTCTGCCTGCTTTGCATGCGAGGATTCTCGCGTCCGCCGCGCCCCGGGCCTGCGCCCGCTCCACAATCCAGCCACCATGGACCAGCACTACCTGACTTCGCTCTTCGCACCGCAGGCCATCGTCGTGCTGGCCGGCGACGCGGACCAGCCCGCCATGCTGACCCCGCAGGCGCGCCAGCTGCACGCTGCGCTGCGCGCGCAGCGCTTCCAGGGCACGCTGACGTTCCTGGACGTGCACACCAGCGGCACGCTCGCCGACCTGGCCCAGGCGCGCGCCGACCTGGCCATCGTCGCATTGCCGCCCGCAGACATCGCCCAGGCACTCGAACTGGTCGGCCGCATCGCCTGCCGCGCCGCACTGGTGCTGGGCAGCGGCATCGACGCCGCGCTGGCTGCGGAACTGCACCGCATCGCTGCGCGCGAGGACATCCACCTGATGGGGCCCAACGGCCTGGGCCTGCAGCGCCCTGCGCTGGGCCTGAATGCCTCGGCCCTTGGCGCGCTGGCCACGCCCGGGCCGTTGGGACTGGTCGCGCAATCGGGCGCGCTGACGGCCGCCATGCTGGATTGGGCGCGCAGCAATGCCGTGGGCTTCTCCTCGGTCGTGGCGCTGGGGCCCAACCCGGGCGTGGACATAGCGCAGGCGCTGGACTTCATGGCCCACGACCGGGCCACGCACAGCATCATCCTGTACCTGGAGGGCATCCACTGCGCACGGCGCTTCATGAGCGCGCTGCGCTCGGCCGCCAACGCCAAGCCGGTGCTGGTGCTCAAGGCCGGCCGGCGCCCCGCCGGCAATGCGGCCGCGCAGACGCACAGCGGTGCCATCGTCGGCGCGGACGATGTGTTCGATGCCGCCCTGCGCCGCGCCGGGGCCGTGCGCGTGCGCTCCTTCGTCGAGCTGTTCTCGGCTGCCAAATGCCTGGCGTCGCGCTACCGGCCGGTGGGCCGGCGGCTGGCGGTCGTCACCAACGGCGGCGGCCCGGGCGTGCTGGCGGCCGACTGGGCCAACGAGATCGGACTGGAACTGGGCCGGCTCTCCGAGGCCACGGTGGCCGCATTGCAGCCACTTTTGCCGCCGCAGGCATCGCTGGCCGAACTCGTCGACCTGTCCGAGGACGCCGACGCCGCGCAGTACCGCGCGGCAGTCGAAGCGGCGGCGCGCGACCGCCAGGTCGATGGCGTGCTGGCGATCCACTCGGCCAAGCCAGGGGGCGCGGCCGACGACGTGGCGCAGGCGCTGGCGGCCGCCAAGGCCGGCATGGCCAAGCCGTTGCTGGCCTGCTGGATGGGCGATGCCTCGGTGGGCGCGGCGCGCCAGGTGCTCAACGCCGCGGCGATACCGAACTTCCGCACACCGGAAGCTGCGGTAGGGGCCTTCGGCAACATCGCCGCCTTCTACCAGAACCAGCAGCTGCTGCAGCAGACGCCGGCTCCCTTGTCTACGCTGTCCAAGCCCGACATCGAAACCGCGCGCCTGGTCATCGAAAGCGTGCTGGCCGAGCGGCGCAAGGTGCTCACGGAACTGGAGAGCAAGACGCTGCTGTCGGCCTTCCACATCCCCGTCACGCAGACCCTGCTCGCGCGCAGCGCGACCGAGGCCATGATGATCGCCACGCAGCTGGGCTTTCCGGTGGCGCTCAAGATCGATTCGCCCGACATCGCGCACAAGAGCGACGTGCAGGGCGTGGCGCTCAACATCATGAGCGGGGCGGCAGTGCGCGACAGCTACCAGGACATGGTCGAGCGCGTGGCGCGGCTGCAGCCTGGCGCGCGCATCCACGGTGTGACGGTTCAGAAGATGGCACGCGCCCAGCGCGGCCGCGAGATCTGCATCGGCATGGTCACGGACGACCCGTTCGGCCCGGTCATCGTGTTCGGCGCGGGCGGCACCATGATCGAGCTGATCCGCGACCGCGCGATGGAGCTGCCGCCGCTGAACCGCTTCCTCGCACGCCGGCTGATCGAGCGGGCACGCGTCGCCGAGACGCTGGCCGAATGGCGCGGCGCCGCGCCGGCGGACATGGAGGCACTCGAGCGCGTGCTGCTGCGCGTGTCGGACATGGTGTGCGAGTTGCCCCAGTTGCGCGAGATGGACATCAACCCGCTCATCGTCGACGAGGACGGCGTGGTGGCCGTGGACGCACGCATCGTGGTGGACCATGCGCCGCAGAGCCTGGGCACGGCCGGCGGCACCTACAACCACCTGGCGATCCTGCCCTACCCGGCGCGCTACGAGCAGGTGCTGCCGCTGCGCGGCGGCGGCGAGTACACGGTCCGCCCGATCCACCCGGGCGACGCGCAGATGCTGCAAACCTTCGTGCAGGCGTTGTCGCCGGAGAGCCGCTACTTCCGCTACGTGTCGTCGATGACGCAGCTGCCGCCCGGCATGCTGGCGCGGTTCGCGCTGATCGACTACGACCGCGAGATGGCGCTGGTCGCCGTGCTCAAGCAGCGCAGCGCGGCCACCGACGGCTCCATCGTGGAAACCGAGCGCGTCATCGGCGTGTCGCGCTACGTGACCAACCCAGACCAGACGACCTGCGAGTTTTCGCTCGTCGTGGCGGACGACCTGGCTGGCCGGGGCATCGGCTCGCGGCTCATGGACGCGATCATGCAGGTGGCGCGCGACAAGGGCCTGTCGGAGATCCAGGGGCTGGTGCTCTCGGTCAACCCCAACATGCTCAAGCTCATGCGCTCGCTGGGGTTTTCGGTCAAGCCATTTGCGCAAGACCCGGACTTCCGGCTTGTAACGCACGCGCTCTAGCCGGGCAGCCCACCAGGCCGGTCACCCCACGCCCCAGCAGTCCCACACCGATGCGCCTGTTTCCAGCCCTGTCCGCCACACCTGCGCAGGCCATGGCCGCGCGCTGGCTGCTGTGGCTCGCCTGCAGCCTGCTGGCCGGCTGCGCCGGCCTGCCGCCGGACCTGGCGGGACCGCCGTCGCAGGCCTTGCCCGCCAGGGCAGACGCACCGCTCACGCGCACCGCTCGCGCCCACCAGCCCGATGCCGAACTGAGCGGTTTTCGCCTCATCCCAAGCGGCGAGTTCGGGCTGGACGCCAGGCTGGCGTTGATCGCACAGGCCCGCCACACGCTGGACGTGCAGTACTACCACCTGGAGACCGACGCCACCGGCCTGTTCTTCCTGCGCGCCCTGCGCGATGCGGCCCGGCGTGGCGTGCGCGTGCGCGTGCTGCTGGACGACCTGTACACCGGCGGCGATGGTGCGCTGCTGGACGCGCTCGCGGCCACGCCGAACCTGGAGCTGCGGCTGTACAACCCGATTCCCGTGCGCAGCGCCAGGGTGGCGCTGCGTTTTGCCGCATCGCTGTGGCAGTTCGACCGGTTGCAGCGGCGCATGCACAACAAGCTGCTGGTGGCCGACGGCGCGCTGGCCGTGGCGGGCGGGCGCAATATCGGCGGGCGCTACTTCTTCCAGACCGCGGGCGAGAACTTCCTCGACCTGGACGTGCTGGTGGCCGGCGCACTGCTGCCGCGTCTGGGCGAATTGTTCGACCGCTACTGGAACAGCCCGCATGTGGTGCCGCTGGCGCGGCTAGTGCCCTCCGACGGTGACGCACCCGAGCGCCAGGCACGCTTCGAGGCATGGACCGACGCCGCCCGCGCGCCCGCGCCGCGCCCCGCACCACCCAACGACATGCTGGGCTACGCACCCGTGTCGCAGGAACTGCAGGCCGGCCGGCTGAGCCTGGTCTGGGCCACGGCGCAGGCCCATGCCGACACGCCCGAGCGCGCCATCGGCTACCAGGCGCAGTACGGCGGCGTGCCGCTGCAGGACGTGGACAGCGTGCGCTACAACCTCGTGGAGAGCATCCGCCGCGCGCGCACCAGCGTCCTGCTGTGCTCACCTTACCTGGTACCCGGGCCGCACGGCCTGCAGGTGCTGCGCGAGGCCCGCGCCCGTGGCGCGACCGTGCAGCTCATCACCAACTCGCTGGCCGCCAGCGACGAGCCCTTCGTGCACACGGCCTACCGGCGCTACCGGGCCCAGCTGGTGGCGCTGGGCGTGGAGGTCGACGAAGTCAGCAGCCGGCGCATGGCCGGCAGCCCGCGGCTGCCGCTGTTCGGCGCGGCCGTGGGGCGCCTGCACACCAAGACCGCCGTGCTGGACGGCGAGCTGCTGTTCGTCGGCTCGCTCAACTTCGACCCACGCTCGGAACTGCACAACACCGAGATCGGCCTGTTCATCCGCAGCCGCCAACTGGCCGGCCAGATGCTGCGACTGGCCGCGGTACTGCGCGAGCAGGGCGTCTGGCGCGTACAGGCCGGTGCCGATGGCGCGCTCCAATGGCATGGCGAGGACAACGACGTACCCACCGTGCTGCACAGCGAACCCGACGCCGGCTGGTGGGACCGCCTGCTGCTGGAACTGGTGGCGCCCTTCACGCCGGAGCATCTGCTCTAGCTAGCGCGGCGCCGATCCGGGTAGCAGCACCGCCTCCACCTGCACCAGCAGCCGCACGCGGTCCTCGAATCCGAACTGCAGGCCCCAGGTGATGCCCCACTGGCTGCGCAGGATCTCGCCTTCGAAATCGCCGCCGCAGACCTGGCGCCCGTGCAGCGGGCTCACATAGCAGTTGAAGCGCACGGCGCGCAGGTCCACCGGGTGCGTCTGTCCCAGCAAGGTGAGCCGACCCTGCAGCGCACGCACGCTGCCCTCCTCGATGCGCACGGCCTCGGCCTGGTAGCGCCCGGCCGGGAAATCGGCGACGTTCAGGAAGTCGCTGCTCTGCACATGGCGGTTGAGCAGGTCCACGCCGGTGTTGATGCTGGCCATGTCGATGGTCACGTCCACGCGCGCCAGCTGGCCGGCGGCGTCGATCTGCACCTGGCCGTCGCGGGTGCTGAAACGGCCGCGGTTCGTGCTGGTGCCGTAGTGGCCCATCTCGTACAGCACGAACGTGTGGGTCGGATCCACCACGTAGCGTGCACCTGGCTGGGGCGGACCGGCAGGCCTGGCGGCCATCTCGGGGGCCGCACCGCCCGCCGCAGGCTGCGCGTGGGCGAAGCCGGACAGCGCCAGCGCCGCAGCAAGGCACCAGGCGGCCGGCCGCAGCTGCAGGAATGGGAAGAGGCAGGCGTTTGGCATGGCGCAGTGTAGAGGCGCGCACGGGTCGTGCAGGCCGCCACAATGCTGCGCGTCGCAACGCTCCAACACCGCCCGCCATGTCCCAGCCCGCTCCGCTCCCTTCCTGCCTGAAAGTCGCCGTCGTCGGCGCAGGCGCCGTCGGCTGCTACTACGGCGGGATGCTCGCCCGCGCGGGCCATGCGGTCACGCTGATCGGCCGCCCGCAGCATGTGCAGGTCTTCCAGGCACAGGGGCTGCGCATGCAGACACTGGCCTTCGACGAGCAGGTGCGCGTACGGGCGAGCACCGACCCGGCCGCAGCGTCCGACGCGGACCTGGTGCTCTTCAGCGTCAAGTCGCCCGACACGGAAACCACCGGCCACCAACTGCGTGCGCACCTTGGCTCGCAGGCACTGGTGCTGACGCTGCAGAACGGCGTAGACAACGCCGAGCGTCTGCGCACCGTGCTGGCGCAGGAGGTGGCCGCCGCCGTCGTCTACGTTGCCACCGAGATGGCCGGCCCCGGCCACATGCGCCACCATGGACGGGGCGAGCTCGTGGTCGAGCCCGGCCCACGCAGCGAAGCGCTGGCGCACCTGCTGCGTGCGGCCGGCGTGCCGACCGAGGTGTCGGCCAATGCCCGCGGCGCGCTGTGGGCCAAGCTGGTGCTCAACTGTGCCTACAACGCCCTGTCGGCCATTGCACAGCTGCCCTACGGCCGCCTGGTCCAGGGGGCGGGCGTACCACAGGTCATGGCCGACCTGGTGGCCGAGTGCCTGGCCGTCGCGGCCGCAGAAGGTGTGGACCTGCCCGCCGACATCCACGTGGCCGTGGAGCGCCTGGCCCAGAGCATGCCCACCCAGAGTTCCTCGACGGCGCAGGATCTCGCCCGCGGCAAGCCCACCGAGATCGATTACCTCAATGGCCTGGTGGTGCGGCGGGGCGAAGCGCGGGGGATTGCGACGCCCGTCAACCGGGCCATGTGGGTGCTGGTCAGGCTGCTGGAAGGCGCTGCGCGCACCTGATCGCAGGTTCTGCGGTCCAGGCGGAATCGCCGGCTCGCGCCGCACGTGCAGCTGACAGGCGGCAGATGACAGCGTGAACGCGCGCCTCGGCAAATAGGTGAATGAACGGATCCGTCGTCAATCCATTCACTGTCGACAATACTGACAACCGAGAAATTTCTATTCGCTTTTTATACAAAAAATACTGAACTCAAGTGAGTTTCTTTTTGTGGCATGCATGTTGCTATGGGTTTTACTTCGTCTTTTGTGGACGATGAACAGGTAAACGTCTTTTGCATGCAGAAAAGGAATTCAATGCGCAATGCATCTCTCGGCACGCTGGGTGCCATCGGACTGGCCTTGGCCATCGCAAGCAGCGGCGCCGCGGCTGCGCCCATCAACTG
>CAJYRH010000093.1 GCA_913776795.1 uncultured Pseudorhodoferax sp.
GGACTGGACCCGGCGCTGGTGCTCAAGCGCCTGGGCGATGGCTTCATGGAGCAGCAACGCATCCGCGAGCAGGTCACCGCGCAGACCGGCCGGCGCCATCTGGCAGGCTACAGCGACGACGACGCCCAGTACGCCGCCCTGCTGACCGCCGGCGCATCGTTCGCCCAGGTGCTGGACCTGCGCGTGGGCGTGGCGCTGACCGCTGCGCAGATCGCCCAACTCACGAGCGACATCGTTTGGCTCGAACGCCAAAGCGTCACGCTGTCTGACGGCAGCACGCAGGACGTGCTGGCCCCGCGTCTGTACCTGGCCCATCTGGGAGAAGGCACAGTGCGACCGCATGGCGCGCTGGTGACCGGTGACGACGTGCGTCTGCAAGGCCAGGACATCCTGAACCGCGGCGGTGTGATCGGCCAGGCGTCGACGGGCCGTACGGTGCTGGTGGCCAGCCGCGACATCGTCAACCAGGGCGGCACCCTGCGAGGGCAGGACGTGGCGCTGGTGGCCGCGCGGGACGTGCGCAACGAGAGCCTGGCGATCACCCAGGACTGGAGCGCGTCGAATGCGCGGGCCAGCGTCGTGGGCAGCCGCACCAGCTTGTCGAACAGCGCGCGCATCGAAGCCGGCCGGACTTTGCAGATCCAGGCGGGACAGGATGTGCAAGACATCGCCGGGCATATCGCCGTCGGCGGCACGGCCCACGTGCAGGCTGGCCGCGACATCGTCTTCGGCACCTTGGACAGCGGGCACGACAGCCGCATGCAGATAGGTCGCGCCAGCGTCACCAGCAGCAGCAGCCAGGCCCATGCGGGACAGATCGGCGCGGGCGACGACCTGGTGCTGTCGGCCGGGCGCGACCTGTACTTGAACGGCACCCAGGCACGTGCCGGCGGCGATGCGCTGCTGGCCGCCGGCCGGGAGCTGGAACTGCAGGCCGTGGCCAGCACCTCCAGCAGCGATCTGCGCAACGATCCTGCCGGTTCGCGGTACCGCCAGACCCACAGCCAGACCACGGTGCAGGGTGCCAGCGTGCAGGCCGCGGGTGACTTGGTGGCGCGTGCAGGCCTGGCCGAAATGGGCAGTCTGCGCACCGTCGGCAGCACGCTGGCAGCTCAGGGCGCGGCCTCGCTCTCGGCCAGCGGCGACGTGGCCATCACCGAAGCGCGCGAGAGCCGCAGCATCGAGAGCTTCCAGCGCGGCAGCCGCTCGGGGCTGCTGTCGCGCAAGACCACCGTCGACGAGACTAGCCACCGCAGCGATACCGCTGTCGGCTCCACCGTCGGCGGCGCCACAGTGGCTATCGTTGCCGGGCAGGACGTGACCGTGCGCGCCAGCGAGGTCATTGCCGATGCCGACCTGCGCATGGCAGCCGGCAGAGATTTGCGCATCGAGGCCGGTGAAGACCGCTTCGCTGACAGCAGCCTGCACCAGGAGAAGAAGTCCGGCCTGTTCGGCAGCGGCGGCCTGGGCATCACCATCGGTAGCCAGAAGATGTCTGGCGCGCAGCAGAGTCAATCCACACGGGCCGTGGCCAGCACCGTGGGCAGCGTGGGCGGCGACGTGACGCTGACAGCGGGCGGACAGTACCGCCAGACCGGCAGCGACGTGATGGCGCCGGATGGCAAGGTGACGGTGGCCGCGCAGAGCATCCGCATCAAAGAGGCACGTGAGACGCTGGCCCAGCAGGCGCAGCACAGGGCCAGCGGCAGTGGGTTGACGCTGGCCATCACCGGCGGCGTCGTCGATGCCGTGCAAGGGGCGGTGGGCACGGCCCGTGCCATGGGCAACACGCAAAGCGCACGTGCCCAAGCCCTGGGCGTAGCCAGCCTGGCACTCGATGCCTACGGCCTGGCCGGCACAGCGCAGCAGTTGGTGCAGGATCCGGCGGGTGCTCTCGCCAGCGCCACGAGCGGCGTGAACCTGAGCCTGAACATCGGCAGCAGCAAGAGCACCAGCCAAAGCGCGCTGCAGGCCGACGCGGGCCGCGCCAGCAACGTGCGCGGACGCGATGTGCTTCTGTCGGCCACTGGCGCTGGCGCGGCCAGCACGGTGAGCGTGCAGGGAAGTGACATCGCCGCCGCGCGCGATGCGACGCTTGTGGCCGACGGCGCCATCGACATCGGCGCCAGCCGCAACACCCAGGCCGTCCAAGGCGCAAACAAGAGTTCCAGCGCGAGCATCGGCGTGAGCTTCGGCAGCGATGGGCTGCTGTTCAACATCGGCGCCAGCCAGGGCAAGGGTCGCAGCAACGGCACCGAGCAAACCCACCGCAACAGCCATGTGAGCGCGGGCAACCGGCTGACGCTGCAAAGCGGTGGCGACACCACCATCGCCGGTGGCGTGCTGGCGGGGCATGCCGTGGCGGCCGACATCGGTGGCGCGCTGAAGATTGAGAGCCTGCAGGACACCGCCCAGTCCACTGCAAAGAACACCAGTGCGGGCTTCAGCCTCAGCGTCGGCTGGGGTGTATGGAGCGCCAGCGTCAATGCGGCCAACGCCCGCGCGCAAGGCGACTATGCCAGCGTCACCGAGCAATCCGGCATCCATGCTGGCGATGGCGGCTTCGACATCCGCGTGGGCGGGGCGACGGAACTGGCGGGCGCGGCCATCACCAGCACACAGGCCGCCGTGGAGGCGCAGCGCAACCGCCTGGAGACCGCCAGCCTGACGCTGCGCGACATCGACAACCATGACGACTACCGTGCCAGTGGCTTCAACGTGGGTGTGGGCATGGGCAACCAGAACACCGGCGGGCGGACCAAAATCAGCGGCAGCGCGGGCGTAGGCAGTGCATCGGGCAGCCAGAGCAGCACCACACGTGCGGGCGTGTCAGGCATCGCCGGGGATCAAGAGGTGCGCACCGGCGTCGATGGCGACAACGCACTAAAGCGCGGCTGGGATGCGCAGGTGCTGCTACAGGACGCGCAGGCGCAGGCGCAGATCATGCAGCGGTTCGGCCAGCAGGCGGCTAAGGAGGTGGGCGACTACGCCAACGCACGGTACGAGCAACTGAAACACTCGGACCCGAATGAGGCGGCCAAGTGGGCGGAAGGCGGTGCCTACAGGGTGGCTGCACACGCTGCGGTTGGGGGGCTAACAGGGGGTGCGACGGGCGCAATGGGCGCGGTGGCTAGCGCGTCTC
>CAJYRH010000094.1 GCA_913776795.1 uncultured Pseudorhodoferax sp.
ATCAGCTCGTGCAGGTAGCGCTGCAGCACGGCGTTGCCGGCGATCTCGGCCAGGCGCTGGTGGAAGGCGCTGGCCAGCCGGGCCCAGGCCGGCTGGTTCTGCTGGTGCAGCGTGGCGTGCTCCTCGCGCAGCTGGCGGCGCAGCGCGGCCAGGTCGGCCTTGGTGGCGCGGCTTGCTGCCAGCGGCAGGATGGCGGCCTCCAGCAGCCGGCGTGCCTCGAAGATCTGGCGCGTCTCCTGCACCGTGGGCTCGGCCACCACGGCGCCGCGGTTGGGCCGCAGGTCGACGATGCGGTCGTGCGCGAGGCGCTGCAGCACCTTGCGCACCACGGCGCGGTGCACACCGAACAGGTCGGAAAGGCCCTGCTCGGGCAGCTTGGTGCCGGGCGCCAGGCGCTGGCTCATGACGCTCTCGAACACGGCGTGGTAGATGCGGCTCTCGGCCTCGTTGAGCCCGGTGACGGGTGCCGGGGCTTCGGCAGGCGCCGCCGCGGCGCTGCGGCTACGCGTGGCCATGGGGATGGTGCTCCTGCATGTGGGCGGCGATGGCGCCGGGCGTGGTCCACCAGATCTCACCCGCATCGCGCGCCCGCGCGATGTGCTCGAGCGCGCGGCGCAGATGCCGCAGCCGGTAGGGTTGGCCGACGATGTAGGGGTGCAGCGCGATGCCCATCACGAGCGGCTGCGCGCGCGACTGCGCCAGCATCTCGTCGAAGTTGTCGATGACCATCTGCGCGAAGTCCTTGGCGTCCATCTGGCGCGCCATGATCATCGGGATGTCGTTGAGCTCCTGCGGATAGGGCACGGACCACAGCGGGCCGTCCTGCGTGGCCATGCGCACGGGCTGGTCGTCGTGGCACCAGTTCAGCGTGTAGCCGTAGCCAGTGGCGGCCAGCAGGTGCGGCGTGGCCGGGCTCTCGGAAATCCAGGGCGACAGCCAGCCCTGCGGCACCACGCCGCTCTCGCGTGCGATGCGGGCGCGGCAGTCTGCCAGCAGCCGGCGCTCGGCCGCCGGGTCCATGGCGGCCTGGCGCTCAGCGTTGGTGTGGCCGTGGGCGATCAGTTCGTCGCCGCGCGCGGCGCAGGCGGCCACGAGTTCGGGGCAGTGGTCGTACAGCGCGGTGTTGAGGATGGCGCCTGTCGCCAGGCCCAGCCGGTCGAACAGTTCCAGGCAGCGCCAGGCGCCCACGCGGTTGCCGTACTCGCGCCAGGCGTAGTTCAGCACGTCGGGGTGCGGCGTGGCCGGCCCCAGGCAGGCGCCCAGGCCGTCGCCGAACGCGAAGTGCTCCAGGTTGAAGCCGATGTAGCACGCCAGGCGCCGGCCGCCGGGCCAGTGGTAGTCGCTGCGCTGCGTGATGGGCCGGTAGTCGAACAGCCCGTGGTGCGGCAGGGCACGTTCGGCCAGCGGGCCTGCACTGTCGATGTGCGAGAAGGAGAGCTTTTGGTGCGAAGGCATGGTGCGTGGCGCGGTGGGCTGCGCCGGACAAGTGCCGAGCAATTATGGTGCCTATCCTTGTTTGAAATTGTCATCAATCTGGTTTTTGATTTGGCATCAATGTAGTGAGGACTTTGCTGCCATTCATGGCATGGAGCTTGCGAAGAGCATCCGTCCTTGTTCATCTGACGGAGAAACCCATGCCCCTGCTTCGCCGCTCCCTGCTCTCGCTCGCCGCCGCGCTGGCCACCCTGTCCGGTCCCCAGGCTTTCGCCCAGGAGACCATCAAGATCGGTCTCGTGACCGCGCTGTCGGGCCAGTCGGCGCGCGCCGGCGAGGCCATCACGCGCGGCATGGCCGTGGCCATCGACGAGGTCAATGCCAAGGGCGGCCTGCTCGGCGGCCGCAAGCTCGAACTGGTGCGCCGCGACGACGAGGGCAACCCGGCCAAGGGCGTGGTGGCCGCACGCGAGCTGATCTACAAGGAGAAGGTGGCCGTGCTGTTCGGCGGGCTGGACACGCCGGTCTCCATGGCCATCGTGCCGATCGCCAACCAGGAGAAGGTGCCCTTCATGGGGCCCTGGGCGGCGGGCACGCCCATCACGAAGAACGGCGCCAACCCGAACTTCGCGTTCCGCGTGTCGGCCGTGGACGAGATCGTCAACAAGGCCATGCTGGCCTACGCGCAGAAGACCTTCAAGGCCGCCAAGCCGGCCATGATCCTCGTGGACAACCCGTGGGGCGAGTCCAACGAGAAGGGCCTGGTGGCTGCGCTGGCCGCCAAGAACATGCAGGCCGCAGGCATCGAGAAGTTCGATGGCAATGCGGTGGACGTGGTGCCGCAGCTGACCAAGCTCAAGGCCGCCGGCGCGGACACGCTGTTCCTGGTCGGCAACGTGGGCCCCTCGGCCCAGGTCGTCAAGTCGCTGGACCGCATGGGCTGGAAGGTGCCCGTGGTCTCGCACTGGGGCCCCGCGGGCGGGCGCTTCACCGAACTGGCCGGCCCCAACGCCAAGAGCGTGCACTTCGTGCAGACCTACAGCTTCTTCGGCAAGCAGACGCCGGTGGGCGAAAAGGTGCTGACGGCGCTCAAGGCCAAGTACTCCGACATCAAGGGCCCGGACGATGTGACGCCCGCCGTCGGCGTGGCCAACGCCTACGACGCCGTGCAGCTCAGCGCGCTGGCCATCGCCCAGGCCGGCAGCACCCAGGGCGATGCCGTGCGCCAGGGCTTCTACAAGATCGGGCGCTACGAGGGCCTGATCAAGACCTACGACAAGCCGTTCACCGCCGAGGTGCACGACGCGGTGAGCGAGAACGACTACGTCTGGGCGCAGTTCATCGACAACAAGATCCTGCCCGTCGCTCCATGAGGGGCGCAGTGACGGGGCGTTGCCGGGAGGGCACGCCATGCTGCTGACCTCCGCTTTGGTCAGCGGACTGGGCCTGGGCGCCATGTACGGCCTGATCGCGCTGGGTTTCCACATCACCTACGCGGTGTCGGGCACGGTCAACTTCGCGCAGGGCAGTTCGATGATGCTGGGCGCCGTGCTGACCTGGGTGTTCTCGCAGTCCATGGGCTGGCCCATGCCGCTGGCGCTGGCGGCCGCGCTGGGCGCCTGCGCGTTCTACGGCATGGTGGTCGAGCTCGTGGCCGTGCGGCCGTTCGCGCGGCGCGGCTCCAACGCCTGGCTGATGTCCACCGTGGCGCTGGGCATCGTGCTGGACAACCTGGTCATGCACGGCTTCGGCAAGGAGCCGCGCAGCCTGCCGTCGCCCTGGGCGCAGACGCCCATGACGCTGGGCGACACGGCCCTGGGCGTCTATCCGCTGCAGCTCGTGATCCCGGTGGTAGGCTTGGCGCTGGCCGGCGTGCTGCACTTCGTCGCGCGCCGCACGCGCTGGGGCGTGGCCGTGCTGGCCGTGCAGCAGAACCGCGATGCCGCGCGGCTCATGGGCATTCCGGTCAGGCATGTGGTGCTGCTGGCCTTCGCGCTGTCCACGCTGCTTGCCGGCGTGGCCGGTGCGCTGGTGGCGCCGCTGTTCAACGTGCATGCCGACATGGGCACGCTGTTCGGGCTCAAGGCCTTCGCGGTCGCCATCCTGGGCGGCATCGGCAGCGCCTGGGGCGTGATGCTGGCCGGCCTGGTGTTCGGCGCCGGCGAGGCGCTGGTCACGGCCACTCTGGGCTCGGGTTACACCCAGATCATGATGTTTTCGCTGGTGATCGTGGCGCTGGCGCTGCGGCCCGATGGCCTGTTCGGCCGCGCCGAGGTGAAGAAGGTATGAAGTCTGTCGTGTCGCCCACGGGCTGGGCCGCGTGGGTGCTGCTGCTGGCCGGCGCGCTGGCGCTGGCCGCCACGCTCAATGGCTACTACGTCTACGTGCTGGCCAACGTGGCGCTGCTGGCCATCGTGGGCATCGGCATGAACGTGCTGCTGGGCCTGGCGGGCCAGGTGTCTTTCGGCCATGTGGGTTTCTATGCGCTGGGCGCCTATGCGGTGGCGGTGCTGACGACCAAGGCCGGGCTGTCGTTCTGGCTGGCCTGGCCCATCGGCGTGCTGCTGGCCGGCGCGGTCGGCCTGCTGCTGGCGGTGCCGGCGCTGCGCGTGAAGGGGCCGTACCTGGCCATGGTCACGATCGCTTTCGGCTTCATCGTCGAGCACGGGGCCGTGGAGTGGCGCGGGCTCACGGGCGGGCAGAACGGCATCATGGGCATCGCCGCGCCGGGGC
>CAJYRH010000095.1 GCA_913776795.1 uncultured Pseudorhodoferax sp.
CCAGCCGCACCAGCGCGCCCTGCCGCCGCCCGAGGCCAGCGCCAGGGCGCCGACGTAGCAGGCAGCCACCGGGATGGCGGCCAAGTCGCCGAGCGCGTCGGTCCATGGTCGCCAGGCGTGCGTCGGCGACAGAACGGCACAACCCCAGCCGTAGACGGCGCCCAGCGCAAGAAAGGGCGGGCCGCAGCGCCACAGGAGGCGGCGCAGCGCCCCACGCCAGCGCCGGTGGGTCAACAGGCGCAGGCGCGCGGCGGCCACGCCGCAGACCATGCACAGATAGGTCACGGTCCCGGCCATGACCAGGCTCGTGGCCAGCGCGAAGGCATAGCTGCCCGCGTTGAGCTGCAGAAACGGCCAGGCGCCCCGGACGGATGCGAACGACGGCACCTGGCGGCTGTCGGGGTCGGCGCCAAAGGCCACCAGGACCAGCAGCCATGCGAGCTTGGTCAGCAGCGCCCAGGCCAGCGCCAGCCGCAGGTGCCGGCGAAAACCGCGCCAGGACATGTGCAAACGGCGCAGCAGTTGACGGCCGACCAGCGCGTACAGCGTCAGGATGTCGCCGAAGTAGACGAAGACGCCGTGCACGATGCCCAGCCCCAGCAGGCGGCGGTTGCGCGCCAGGCCGCGCTGCAACGCCTCGGGCCGGCTGCGCCGCCGGGCCGCCAGCCACAGCGACATGCCGAACACGAAGCTCAGCATCGCCACGCCCTTGCCCTGCAGCAACGCACCCACGAGGCCCTGCGTTGCGGCGGCCCAGGGGCTGTCGGCGGGCACGCGCACGCCCAGCATCGGGCCCCAGGGCGCTGCCGCATAGCCGATGGCATTGACCACCAGCACCGACAGCATGGCGATGGCGCGCAGTGTGTCCGGGAGTTGCGCGCGGGTGCGTCCCGCGTTCACCAAGGATTGTTGGCCGCGAAGTCGCGCAGCGCCTGCCCGTGCAGGCGGTAGCGCACCCATTCGCTTTGCGGCCGGGCGCCGATGGATTGGTAGAAGTCGATGGCCGGCTGGTTCCAGTCCAGCACGCTCCACTCGAAGCGGCCGCAGCCTTCGGCCACGGCAATGCCGGCCAGGTGCTGGAGCAACCGCTTGCCCGCGCCCTGGCCGCGTGCCGCGGGCAGCACGAACAGGTCTTCGAGGTACAGGCCCTTCCTGGCCTGCCAGGTCGAGTAGTTAAAGAAGTAGACGGCAAAGCCGACGGCCTGGCCGTCCTGCTCGCAGATCAGGGCGCGCGAGGGGCTGCCGGGGCCGAACAGGCTGACCGCCAGGGTCTCGGGCGTGGCCTCGACCTGGTCCTCGGCCTTCTCGTAGATGGCCAGTTCGCGGATGAAGTGCAGGATCAGCGCGGTGTCGTCGCGGCTGGCGTTGCGGATGGTGGTGCTCATTGCTTGGGAATGTTGGCGCGTGCGATGACCTCGCCCCAGCGCTTGATCTCGCGGTCCAGCTGGCCGGCCAACTGCTCGGGCGTGCTGCCCTGGGCAATGAGGCTCAGGTCCAGCAGCTTCTGCTTCACGTCGGGCAGCACCAGCGCCGCGTTGGTTTCCCTGCTGAGCCGCGCGACCACGTCCTTGGGCGTGGCGGCCGGCACGGCAAGGCCGTTCCAGGACGCCACGTCGAACTGGCCCAGGCTACCGCCCGTCTCGCGCACAGCCGGCGTGTCCGGCAGCAGCGCCGTGCGCCTGGCGCCCAGCACGGCCAGCGGGCGCAAGGCCTTGCCGGTGATCTGCGACATCAGCGGGCCCAGGATGTCCAGCATGGCGTCGAGCTGGCCGCCGCGCACGGCCGTGATCACGGGCGGCGTGCCGTTGAAGGGCACGATCTGCGCATCGATGCCGGCCGTGCTTTTGAACAGCTCAGCCGCCAGGTTCTGCGTGGTGCCGATCTGCGGCGTGCCGATGTTGAGCTTGCCGGGGTTGGCCTTGGCCCAGGCCACGAGCTCGGCCAGTGTCTTGAAGCGGCTGTCCTGCGCGACCACGATGCCAAGGTCGAAGCTGGCCAGCATGGACACGGGGGCGAAATCCCTCTGCGTGTCGAATGGCAGCGACTTGAACAGCGCCGCGCTGACGGCCGTGCCGCTGGACACCAGCAGCAGCGTGTGGCCATCGGCCGGTGACCGCGCCACCGCCTCGCCGGCCACGATGCCGCCGGCGCTGGGCCGGTTGTCGATGACCACGGGCTGGCCCAGCGCATCGGCCAGCTTCTGGCCCACGGTGCGCGCCGTGAGATCGGCTGCGCCGCCGGCCGCGTTGGGCACGACGAGCTTGAGCGGCCTGCTCGGAAAAGTCTGGGCGTTCGCGCCCCAGGGCACCAGTGCCATGGCGCCAGCCGCCAGGCATTCACGTCGGGTCCACATGCACAACTCCTTGTCCGCAGCGCCCGGTCCAACGCCGAACGCCGCATCGCCTGTGTGTACCACGGTCGCGCGGCGGCGCGACCGCGCGTCCGCGTCAGCTCGCCACGCAGGCGTACGAGGCCGCCAGTTTCGGGTCGCCCGAGGCACCGGCCGTGTAGCGCGGGAACAAGGGGTACCGGCACATCGGCTTGGCCGCGGTCACGGCGTACGGCGGCAGCGCAGCGCGGTTCTCCAGCGTGAGCTGGTCGGCCGGCTTGCTGCCTTTCTCGACCCAGGCGTCGAGCTGCGCGAGCAGGTCGACCCGCCCCGGGATGCCGTAGGCCGGTGCGTTGGCGGCGCCGGCAGCGATGCCGCCCGAGGTGTGCGGCAAGCCCGTGGCGGCGTAGGCCACGAAGAACTGCTCCACGCGTTCGCGGCCGAGTGTCGCGACCACCGCGTCCCAGTAGTTCAAGCCCGTGAAGCCGCTCTGGGCCGTGTCGGACAGATCCTCGCGCAGGATCAGCTTGCCGCCACGCGCGTGGAAGGCGCTGAGGTCCGGGTTGGTGGCGTCCATGATGCTGGACACGGCAAGGATGCGCGCACTGTAGGCGGACGGGTCGAAGCCGAGCGGATCGAAGTCTTTGTTCTGCGCGAAGAAGTAGCGCACGGCCACGTTGCCGTACTCGTAGAGCCGGCTGATGGAGATCGGGTTGTTGCCCGTGGCA
>CAJYRH010000096.1 GCA_913776795.1 uncultured Pseudorhodoferax sp.
GCGCTGCGCACGCCGACCAAGGACGCCGAGGACATCAAGGTCGAGAACGGCTGCGCCAAGCAGCTGCTGGCCGACCCCGACACCCAGGTCGAGGTGCCCGGCCTGGGCGACCGCGGCCCGCGCATGCTGAGCCGCCAGGCACTTGCCGGCGTGATCGAGCCGCGCGTGGAGGAGATCTTCTCGCTCGTGCAGCAGGTCATCCGAGAGTCGGGCTTCGAGGAAGTGCTGTCCTCGGGCATCGTGCTGACCGGCGGCAGCGTGGTCATGCCCGGCATGGTCGAACTCGGCGAGGACATCTTCCTCAAGCCCGTGCGGCGTGGCGTGCCCAAGTATTCGAGCGCGCTGGCCGACATGGTGGCGCAGCCGCGCGCGGCCACCGTCATGGGCCTGCTCGAGGAGGGCCGCGTGGCGCGCATGCGCGGCTACAAGGTGGCACAGAAGGCGGGCTCGATGAAGACCGCCATGGGCCGTGTGAAAGATTGGTTCATCGGAAACTTCTGAGGCCCTGCCATGTCGCACCACCCTTCACGATGGCGAAGCTGGCCCGCGCGGCTGGCGCGTGCCGGTCCCTGGCATGCCGGCGATGGTGGCCGATGGCGAAGCCCGCACCCACCCCCGCACCCAGGACACAAGAGCTAGCAAACGTTCAGAACACCCAGGCAACTGCAACATTTTTAAGAGATTGAAGGAAAACAACATGCCCATCGAAATGATCGAAGTCGAAGAGTTCAACCTTGGCACCCAAATCAAGGTCATCGGCGTCGGCGGCGGCGGCGGCAATGCGGTCGAGCACATGATCGGCTGCGGCGTGCAAGGCGTCGAGTTCATCAGCGCCAACACCGACGCGCAGGCCCTCACACGCACGGCGGCACACAAGACCATCCAGCTGGGCACCACCGGCCTGGGCGCCGGCAGCAAGCCCGAGAAGGGCCGCGAGTCCGCAGAGGCCGCCATCGACGACATCCGCCAGGCCATCAGCGGCGCGCACATGCTGTTCATCACTGCCGGCATGGGTGGTGGCACGGGCACGGGGGCGGCACCCGTGATCGCACGCGTGGCCAAGGAGATGGGCATCCTGACGGTGGGCGTGATCACCAAGCCCTTCGACTTCGAAGGCCCCAAGCGCATGTCCAACGCCGACGCCGGCCTGGCCGAACTCGAAGCCAACGTCGACTCGCTGATCGTGGTGCTCAACGAGAAGCTGCTCGAGGTGATGGGCGACGACGCCACGCAGGACGAGGCCTTCGCGCACGCCAACGACGTGCTCAAGAACGCCGTCGGCGGCATCGCCGAGATCATCAACGTGCCCGGCCATGTGAACGTCGACTTCGAGGACGTGCGCACCGTCATGGGCGAGCCGGGCAAGGCCATGATGGGCACGGCCCTGGCCGCCGGCCCGGACCGCGCGCGCATCGCCGCCGAGCAGGCCGTGGCCTGCCCGCTGCTGGACGGCATCGACCTGTCCGGCGCCAAGGGCGTGCTGGTGCTGATCACGGCGGCCAAGGGCTCGCTGAAGCTGTCCGAGTCGCGCCTGGCGATGAACACCATCCGCGCCTACGCATCGGCCGAGGCCCACGTGATCTACGGCACGGCCTACGACGAAAGCCTGGGTGACCAGATCCGCGTGACCGTGGTGGCCACCGGGCTGGCGCGCAACCAGCGCCGTGTCGCGCCGCCGCTGCAGGTCGTCCAGCGCACCGGCACGGACAACCAGGGCTTCGCGATCCCCACGCTGAACATGGCCAGCGGCATGGCCGGCGGCCATGCACAGCCCGACTACGAATCGCTGCGCGGCCCGGCGGTCTGGCGCACGCCCAACCGCACGCAGGCCACGGCCCGCGTGGATGCACTGTCTTCGGGCGGCATGGACGACTACGAGATCCCGGCCTTCCTGCGCAAGCAAGCCGATTGACGGCACTCCCCCGACCGGACTTCGAAGGGCGCGTGGAAGTCCGGTACCCGAAAGGGGTGCCAGCCGCGGCCTGGCGGGGCCAGGTCCGCGGCGGCTGCCGGCATCGCCGTGCGCCACAGCCTCGGGCCTTGTCCGCACCACGCGGGCGCATTGATTCCGGCGATCGCGGTGATCGTTGCAACGATGGCCCTGCCGGACCAAGGCCAGCACCATGCCATTTAAAATCCGGCCCATGCTTGCGCAACGCACACTCAAATCCATCACCACCGCCGTGGGTGTGGGCCTGCACAGCGGCCAGCGCGTGGAGCTGACGTTGCGGCCCGCCCAGCCCGACACCGGCATCGTGTTCCGCCGTGTCGACCTGCCCGAGCCGGTGGACATCGCGGTCACGGCGCAGTCGGTCAGCGACACGCGCATGGCCTCGACGATTTCCAACGGCAACGCCAAGGTGCACACGGTCGAGCACCTGATGTCGGCCTGCGCGGGCCTGGGCATCGACAACCTTTACGTCGACATCAGCGCAGAGGAAGTGCCGATCCTCGATGGCTCGGCCGCGTCCTTCGTGTTCCTGCTGCAAAGCGCCGGCATCGAGATGCAGCGCGCACCGCGCCGCTTCATCCGCGTCACGCAGCCCGTCGAGGTGCGAGAAGGCGAGGGCCCCAGCCTGAAATGGGCACGGCTAGAGCCTTACCACGGCTTCAGGCTCAGCTTCGAGATCGAGTTCCACCACCCGGCGGTGGACAGCACGGGCCAGCGCGTGGAGTTCGACATGTCTTCCGGCTCCTACGCACGCGACATCGCGCGCGCACGCACCTTCGGTTTCACCAAGGATGTGGAGATGATGCGTGCCAACGGCCTGGCCCTGGGCGGCGGGCTGGACAACGCCATCGTCATGGACGACTACAAGGTGCTCAACAGCGACGGTCTGCGCTATGACGACGAGTTCGTCAAGCACAAGATCCTGGACGCCATGGGCGACCTCTACATCGTCGGCAAGCCGCTGCTGGCGGCCTACAGCGCATTCCGCTCCGGCCATGCCATGAACAACAGGCTGCTGCGCGAACTGCTGGCCCGCCCCGAGTGCTACGAGACCGTCAGCTTCGACGACGAGCGCAAGGCGCCCAAGGGCTTCGCGCAGCCTGCGCGGGCCTGGTAGGCCGCCGGCCGATGCTGCTGTTCCGTTGGGCGATCTTCTTCCTGCTGCTGGCGGCGGGTGTGATGTTCGCCTTCTTCGCCGCCACCGGCCGGCCGCACTACAAGCGCTGGGGGCTGGTCACGCTCAAGTGGACGGTGCTGGCGGCGCTGGGCTTTTTCGCGGTGCTGATCCTCGAACGCGTGTTGTGACCGGCAGGTCCGCCGCGGTGGACCTGCCGTGGTGGCTCAGGGACTGCCGGCCGACGGATTCGCGCAGGTGAACGAAGCCGCCAGATTCACATCGCCTGTGCCCTTGTACTGCGGCCACTTCGGGTAGTCGCACAGCGGCCGCGTGCGGCCCGGCACGCCGGCCGTGTCGGCCACCACCTCGGCCGTGGGCGCTGTGCCGCCTTCACGCCAGCGCTCCAGTGCCGTCAACGAATCCCATGACGCGTTGAACGCCGTGCTCACGGCATGGCCGTAGCCGGGCACCTCGTAGTAGCGCGCGAAGCTGTCCACGGCGGCGTTGCCGAACTGCGCGCGCAGGCGCTGGTAGTAGTCCTCGGTGGCGCGTGTGGCCACCAGCACGTCGGACTGGCCGTGCGCCAGCAGCAGCTTGCCGCCACGCGCGACGAAGGCCGAGATGTCGGTGGCCGTGTCCAGCTGCTTGCTGAGTTCGCTGATGCGGGTGCCGTAGATGCCGGGGTTCTCCGGGTCCAGCGTGAACGGATCGAAGTTCGGGTCGCGCGTCACCGAGTACTTGATCCACTGGTCCAGCAGCACGCTGATGTAGGGCGCGGTCCGCGCCACCGGGTTGCTCGGCTGCGTGGTGCCCAGCGCCAGGAAGGTGATGGTCGGCTGCAGCGGCGAGGGGTTGGAGGTGATGCCCAGGTCGGAGCCCCAGACGTTGTAGCCCGGGTAGCCGGTCTCGCCGCTGGCCAGCGTGAAGTTGAAGCGCGAGGCCGAGTTCAGCGACTTGAGGGTGGCGATCTGCACGTCGGACAGGCAGGTGTCGCCGGTGTCGGCGCCGCCTGCACAGCGCAGTGGCTGGCCGTTGACGGTGGCCACGGCTGGATCGAAGCTCGCGTTGCAGCGAGGCTGATCGCTGATCAGGCCGTCCGTCACGCCGTCGAGTGCATCGCACGCCTGCATCGCTGCCTGGTAAACCAGCAGACGCTTGGGCGTGTTGGGATAGGCGCCCGGCCTGGACAGCGCGATGTTGGCGCGGTGGCCGCCGAGCAGGGCGGCCGCATCGTTCCAGGCCGGGTACCAGGCGATGGCGCCGTCCCAGTCCGCCGGCCAGCGCTGGATCGCCGCCAGGGCTTCGCGGCCGCCGGTGGAGCCGCCGGCGAAGTACGAACGGGTGGGAGACGCGGCATAGCGCGCCTTCACGAGGAACACCGCTGCGTCGCGCGTCTTCTTGAGCGCGTCGCCGCCGAAGTTGCGCACCGCTTCGTCGTTCAGGCCCCAGCGGCCGTCCTGCGAACCCAGTTCGTTGGCCTGGTGGCCCGAGTCGCTGGCGAAGGTGGCGTAGCCGCGTGCCAGTGGCGCAGGCTGGTTGGTCGGGCCGGCCGGCACGTTGCCGACGACGCTGGGAATGGAACCGTTGAAGCCGCCACCGCCAAACATCACGACCTTCCTGTTCCAGGTGGTGGGCAGTGCAGTGCGGAACAGGATGTTTGGCGCCGTCGTGTCCACCGGTGCGATCCTGCCGCTGACCAGGCAGTGCTCGGGCACCGTGCCGGTGGCCGCGACGACCTTGGCCTCGGTGACCGCGCCGCC
>CAJYRH010000097.1 GCA_913776795.1 uncultured Pseudorhodoferax sp.
CGCTTCAGGGAGGAGGGCCGGCGTTTCGACGCCATCGTGCTCGATCCGCCGAAGTTCGCGCCGACGGTGGCCCATGCCGAGCGCGCCGCGCGTGCCTACAAGGACATCAACCGCCTTGCGCTGGGCCTGCTGGAGCCCGGCGGCGTGCTGTTCACCTATTCCTGCTCAGGCGGCATCGCGCCCGACCTGTTCCACAAGATCGTGGCCGGCGCCGGCCTCGACGCTGGCGTGGACGGCTACATCGTGCAGCGCACGGGCGCTGCGCCCGATCACCCGATGACCATCGAATTCCCCGAGGGCGACTACCTCAAGGGCCTGGTGGTCATGCGGCGCTGACCTGCGGCCGCCACGCAAGCTCTTTAAACTCCCCGCCTTTCGTCGTTAGCGAGACCCCCATGGCCCTCATTCCCGCCACCATCCTCACCGGCTTCCTCGGCTCGGGCAAGACCACGCTGCTCAAGCGCGTGCTGACCGAGGCACACGGCCAGAAGATCGCCGTCGTCGAGAACGAGTTCGGCGAGGAGAACATCGACAACGACATCCTCGTCTCCGAGCCCGGCGAGCAGATCATCCAGCTCAACAACGGCTGCGTGTGCTGCTCGATCCGCGAGGACCTGCGCTCCACGCTGGCCATGCTGGCCGAGAAGAAGCGCAAGGGCGAGCTCGATTTCGAGCGCGTCGTGATCGAGACCACCGGCCTGGCCGATCCGGGACCTGTGGCGCAGACCTTCTTCATGGACGACGAGATCGCCGAGAGCTACCTGCTGGACTCCATCCTGACGCTGGTGGACGCCAAGCACGCCGCAGAGCAGCTCAACGAGCGCCAGGAGGCACGCCGCCAGGTGGGTTTTGCCGACCAGATCTTCATCAGCAAGACCGACCTCGTGGCCAAGGACGAGGTCGACGCGCTGGTGCACCGGCTCAAGCACATGAACCCGCGCGCGCCGCACAAGGCCGTGCATTTCGGCGAGGTGGCGCTGTCCGAGGTGTTCGACCTGCGCGGCTTCAACCTCAATGCCAAGCTGGACATCGACCCGGATTTCCTCAAGGAGGACGACCACGGGCATCACCACCACGACCATGAACACGGCGAGCACTGCGACCATCCCTCGCATGCCCACGAGCATGGCCACGGGCACCACCACCACACCGACGACGACGTCAAGAGCTTCGTGTTCCGCGCCGACCGCGCCTTCGACCCTGCCAAGCTGGAGGACTTTCTGGGCGCCGTGGTGAACATCTACGGCGCGCGCATGCTGCGCTACAAGGGCGTGCTGCACATGCAGGGCACCGAGCGCAAGGTCATCTTCCAGGGCGTGCACCAGCTCATGGGCAGCGACCTGGGTCCGGCCTGGGCCGAGGGCGAGGTGCGCACCAGCAAGATGGTGTTCATCGGCATCGACCTGCCCAAGGACATCTTCCTGCAGGGCCTGGAGCAGTGCCTGGTGTAGCTGCCGGCGACAAAGTTTCGCGCCGGCGCGGAAAAGGCGTTTATTGCGGGTATAAACCGTGCCGACGTTGTGGGTGGTAGCTGGACCTGCCTGGTGCCGGAATCGCTGGCACCGGGTTCCGCCAACCCGCGAGGAGGCGCCCAGTGAAAGATTCATCCGCAAAGACCAAGGCTGCGGCCAAGCCGCAGGAGGCGCCTGCACCGGCCGCGACCACCGCTGCCAAGAAGGCTGTCAAGGCATCTGCAGCCTCTGCGGAGCCGACGTCCGCACCCATGCCCGCCCGTGCCGGCAGGGTTTCGCGGCTCTCGCAAATCACCGTACCATCCATGGCCCAGGCGGTCGCCTCCACTGCCGCCAAAGCCAGTTTTCTGCAAGATATGTCGTCTCCCATCGCTCCGCCGCCCTCCGCAGCCGTGTCCCGGAAGGACCCCAAGCTGGCCAACAACTGGAAGACCAAGTCGGCCGAGGAACTCACCGATGCCGAAGTCCTGTCCATGCCGGATTCGGAGTACATGAACGAGAAGCAGCAGGCCTTCTTCCGTCTCAAGCTGGTGGCGCTCAAGCAGGACATGCTCAACAACGCGGGTGAGACCACCGAGCACCTGCGCGAGGACACCGTGGTCGTGCCCGATCCGGCTGACCGCGCCACCATCGAGGAGGAGCACGCGCTGGAACTGCGCACGCGCGACCGCGAGCGCAAGCTGCTCAAGAAGATCGAGCAGTCGATCGTGCGCATCGACGCCGGCGACTACGGTTACTGCGACGAGACCGGCGAGCCCATCGGCGTCGGCCGCCTGCTGGCCCGTCCCACTGCAACGCTGTCGCTGGAGGCGCAGCAGCGCCGCGAGCTCAAGCAGAAGATGTTCGGCGACTGAGGGCAGCGCCCCGCCCTGGTCCCGCCACGCCCATGGCCCAAGACGCGCCACCGCCCGGCGGACTGCTGTCCAAGGTCGTCAAGTTCGTTCGCAACCCGACGGTCAACTGGTCCGAGCTGGACCAGCTGGACGAACGCGACAGCCAGTACAACAAGCAGGTGCTCAAGGAGATGATCGAGCGCAAGCGCGCGAACGACTTCGTGCGCAAGCGTGAGTTCGACCAGCTGCGCAGGCTGCGCCAGCGCTCGGCGGTGGGCGTGCCCCCCGCGCCAGCGCTGGACGACTCCGGCTTCTTCGACAGCAGCCGCCCCTCGGGCAGCGGGCAGCGCGAGGGCACGCTCAAGAAGATCGACGAAATCGAGGCGCAGATGGTGCAGCAGCAGTGGCAGCACCCGCGCGGGGCCGCGGCCGCTGCGCCCCAGCCCGCGTTCCCGCCCACCGTCAACGCCGAACCGCAGCCGGCGGAAGCCCGCGTGACCGATTTCGCGGCCACCGACATCCAGCCGCGCGAGGCCTTGCTGGCCGAGGCGCCGCCCGAGGACATGCTGCCGAACGTGGACTGGTCGCTGGGCGCGTCCGTCCAGGAAGGCGGGTTCGTGCCGGACCCCGGGCTGGAGGAGGCGGCGATACGCTTCGCCAATGGCGACGACACCGGCTGCGAGGCGGCGCTGCTGGCCCTGGTCGAGGCCCAGATGCCGGTGCCCGTGGCCTTGCGCGCCTGGGCCGCCCTGTTCGACATGTACCGCGCCACCGGGCAACAGGTTCGTTTCGACGCCATGGCGATCGAATTCAGCCTGCGCCACCAGCGCCAGGCGCCTGCCTGGTACGTGATCGGTGTGCCGGAGACCGCCATCCCGGTGCCGGCGACGCCGGGCGCAGTGCTGGGCTGGGCGTCGCCGGCGCTGCTGGACGCTGCCCAGGTCACCGATCTGGCAGTGCAGCTCGCCGGCTTTGACGGCGCTGCGGCGCAGCTCGACTGGAGCGCGCTCGATGCCGTGCAGCCGGCGGCGCTGGCGCCGCTGGCCGATTCGTTGGCCCAGCTGGCGGGGCGTGCGCTGCGCGTGTCGGCGCCGGGCGCCGCGCGGCTGGAGCAACTGCTGCGTCACCACACCGTGTCCGGCCAGCGCACGCAGGCGGCGGCCTGGTGGCGCTTGCGCCTGGCCTGGCTGCGCCTGACCCAGCGGCCAGAAGAGTTCGACCTCGTCGCTCTGGACTATTGCATCACCTACGAGGTGTCGCCGCCGCCCTGGGAAGAGGCGCGCTGCACCTGGGTGGCGGAGGACGCCGCAGGCACCGCGGCGGGCAGGCCCTTGCCAGTGCGGCCCGCGCCGCGCAGCGGCGTACCGCCGGCAGCGGTGCACCTGTCTGGCGTGGTGGTGGGCGATGCCATGGCGGCGCTTGCGTCGGGGGGGGGCCAGCCATCCACCGGCCAGCCGCTGGTCGTCGACTGCGCGCAGCTCGTGCGCATCGATTTCGCGGCTGCCGGTTCGGTGCTGAACTGGGCCGCAGCCCAACAGGCCGGCGGGCAGCGGCTGGAGTTCCGGGACATGCACCGGCTCGTGGCCGTCTTTTTCCATGTGATCGGCCTGGCCGACCACGCCAGCATCCTGCCGCGCAGCCACTGACGCCGCTGTGGCCGTGGCGGCCGGCATCTCGGGCCGGCCGCTTGTTTTTCACGCATCCAACCCCAGGTCCATACGATGGAGCAATTTCACGGAACCACCATCGTCAGCGTGCGCCGGGCCACGCCGCAGGGCGTGCAGGTCGCCATCGGCGGCGACGGCCAGGTCACATTGGGCAACATCGTCGTGAAGGGCTCGGCCCGCAAGGTGCGCAAGCTGCACCAGGGCCGGGTGCTGGCGGGTTTCGCCGGCGCCACGGCCGACGCCTTCACGCTGTTCGAGCGCTTCGAGGCCAAGCTCGAGAAGCACCAGGGCCAGCTGACCCGCGCGGCCATCGAGCTGACCAAGGACTGGCGGACGGACCGGGTGCTGCGCAGGCTCGAAGCCATGCTGGCGGTGGCCGACCAGTCCGCCTCGCTCATCATCACCGGCAACGGCGATGTGCTCGAACCGGAACATGGCATCGTGGCCATCGGTTCGGGCGGGGCCTACGCGCAGTCGGCCGCCATTGCGCTGCTGCAGAACACCGAGCTTTCGGCCGAGGACGTCGTGCGCAAATCGCTCGCGATCGCAGGCGAGGTCTGCATCTACACCAACATGCACCATACGGTCGAGGTTCTGTAAGCCCATGTCGTCCATGACCCCTCAGGAAATCGTCTCCGAACTCGACCGCCACATCGTCGGCCAGAACGATGCCAAGCGTGCCGTGGCCATCGCGCTGCGCAACCGTTGGCGCCGCCAGCAGGTGGAGGAAAAGCTGCGCGTGGAGATCACGCCCAAGAACATCCTCATGATCGGCCCGACCGGTGTGGGCAAGACCGAGATCGCGCGCCGCCTGGCCCGGCTGGCCGACGCGCCCTTCATCAAGGTGGAGGCCACCAAGTTCACCGAGGTCGGCTACGTGGGCAAGGACGTGGACTCCATCGTGCGCGACCTGGTGGATTCGGCCGTCAAGCAGACGCGTGAGCAGGCCATGCGCAGGATGCGCACGCGGGCCGAGGACGCGGCCGAGGAGCGCGTGCTCGACGCCCTGTTGCCGCCTGCGCGCACACCGGCTGCCGATGCGTCGTTCGGCTTCTCTTCTGCCGCTGCACCAGCCGACAGGCCGGCCGACAGCACGGCCCGCCAGGCCTTTCGCAAGAAGCTGCGCGAGCACCAGCTGGACGACAAGGAGATCGAAATCGACGTGGCCGACGCCAAGCAGGCCCTGGAGATCATGGGCCCGCCCGGCATGGAGGAAATGACCGAGCAGCTGCGCGGCATGTTCAGCCAGATGGGCCAGCACAAGCGCAAGACGCGCAAGCTGCGGATCGGCGAGGCCATGAAGCTGCTCGTCGAGGAAGAGGCGGCCAAACTCGTCAACGAGGAAGAGATCAAGACCCAGGCCGTGCACAACGCCGAGCAGAACGGCATCGTCTTCATCGACGAGATCGACAAGGTCACCTCGCGCAGCGAAGGCCAGGCCGGTGAGGTGTCGCGCCAGGGCGTGCAGCGCGACCTGCTGCCGCTGGTGGAGGGCACGGCCGTGACCACCAAGTACGGCGTGGTGCGCACCGACCACATCTTGTTCATCGCGTCCGGCGCCTTTCACCTGTCCAAGCCCAGCGACCTGATTCCGGAGCTGCAGGGCAGCTTTCCGATCCGCGTCGAGTTGCAGTCGCTGTCGGTGCAGGACTTCGAGGCCATCCTCACCCAGACCCATGCCTCGCTGGTGCGCCAGTACCAGGCGCTGCTGGCGACCGAGGGCGTGACGTTGGAGTTCACGCCCGAAGGGGTGACACGGCTGGCCCACATCGCCTACGAGGTCAACGAGCGCACCGAGAACATCGGCGCGCGGCGCCTGTCCACCGTTCTGGAGCGGCTGCTCGACGAGGTCAGTTTCGAGGCAGCAAGGCTGCAGGGCCAGACCGTGGTGGTCGATGCGGCCTATGTGGACGCGCGGCTCGACGTCCTGAGTCGCGACGAGGATCTTTCGCGGTATATCCTGTGAACGGCGTACGAGCCAGGCCCTGTGCATGCAGACAGTAGGGTTGGCAGGTCAAGTTCACCACGTACTTTGATTGCTTGTGCTAAGTGCTTCATTCTTAACGACTTTTGGGTTTTTTTAACGCTGCGATTCTGCTAGCTAAGTCGTTGATTTGATTACAAAAAAAGCAGGCCACCCGCCCGGGTGGCCTGTGCGTTTGGTGCTACAGTGGGAAAAGGTGCAGTTTTGTGGGGTGGAGGGGCTATATCGGCCCAATTTTCCCTGGCACGAACCCAAGGTGGTGCGCAGTGTTTCAAGGGCCTTCGTCGCTCAGTCTCGATGCAAAGGGTCGGCTGTCCATGCCGACCCGGTATCGGCCTGTGCTCGAGTCCGAGGCTGGCGGCAAGGGTGCGCTGACCATCACGCGCCACCCGCATGGCTGCCTGATGGTCTTTCCACGGCCGGAGTGGGAGACCTTCCGCGCGCGCATCGTCCAACTGCCGGCCGAAGCGCACTGGTGGAAGCGGATCTTCCTGGGCAATGCCATGGACGTGGAGATGGATGGCAGCGGGCGCGTGCTGGTCGCGCCCGAGCTGCGCGAGGCCGTCGGCATCACCAAGGACACCATGCTGCTGGGCATGGGCAACCACCTGGAGCTGTGGGACAAGCCCACCTACCAGGCCAAGGAAGCCAAGGCGCTGGAGGGCCCCCCGCCCGAGGCATTCAAGGACATCTCGTTCTGAGGCCCCGTGGTGGAGACTTCGTGGATTCACACCACTGTCTTGTTGAACGAGGCGGTCGATGCTCTTGTCAACAAGCCGTCGCAGGCCGCGACCGGCGTGGCGCGCATCTATGTGGACGCGACCTTCGGCCGGGGTGGTCACAGCCGGTTGCTGCTGTCGCGGCTGGCTCCCGACGACCGGCTGGTGGCGTTCGACCGCGACCCGCAGGCGGTCGCGGCTGCAGCGCAGATCGCCGATCCGCGCTTTTCCATCCGGCACGAGGCCTTCCATGCCCTGGGCGAGCTGCCCGAGGCGAGCGTGGCCGGGGTGCTGATGGACCTCGGGGTCAGTTCGCCCCAGATCGACGACCCGGCGCGGGGCTTCAGCTTCCGTGCCGATGGACCGCTGGACATGCGCATGGACACGACGCGCGGCGCTAGCGTGGCCGAGTGGCTTGCCACGGCCGACACCACAACCATCGCGGAGGTGATTCGTGACTATGGCGAAGAACGGTTTGCTGTTCCGATTGCAAAGGCGATTGTTGCTCGCCGACAGGAACGGGGCCCTGTTTCAACCACCGCCGAGCTGGCCCAGCTCGTGGCTGGCGCGGTCAAAACCCGCGAGCCGGGCAAGGACCCTGCAACGCGCACATTTCAGGCTCTTCGGATTCACATCAACGCCGAGCTTGAAGAACTGCAACAGGCGCTGAGCGCAGCACTGCGCGTGCTGGCGCCGGGTGGCCGGCTCGCGGTGATCAGTTTCCATTCGCTGGAAGACCGCATCGTCAAGCAGTTCATCGCGCGCCACGCCAGGGAGGTGGTGGACCGCCGTTCGCCAGGCTGGATGCTGGGCCAGAGCACCGCCATGCCGCTCAAGGCGCTGGGCCGCGTGATGCCCTCGCAGGCCGAGATCCAGGCCAACCCGCGTGCGCGCAGCGCAGTCATGCGCGTGGCCGAGAGGACGAGCGCATGAGCGAAGCGAAGTTCTGCCGCCAGGCGGCACCGAGGCGCAATGCGACGCCCCCGGGCAGCAGCGTCGTCCGCACCGTGGTGAGCGGAGGGGCCCCATGACCCGGCTGAACCTCGTCCTGCTGCTGGCCGTGATGGTGAGCGCCATGTACCTCGTGCGCACACAGTACGAGTCGCGCAACCTCACCGTGCAGCTGGACCGCGAGACCCGGCTGGCGCGCCGGCTCGACGTGGAGTTCGACCGCCTGCAGGTCGAGCGCCGCGGCCAGGCCACGCCGC
>CAJYRH010000098.1 GCA_913776795.1 uncultured Pseudorhodoferax sp.
CCTGTACATGACCAGCCTGCCGTTCTCGCCCGCGCGGCTCAAGCTCTACAACTGGCACAAGTGGGCCGGCGTGAGCATCCTGGCGCTGTCGGCGCTGCGCCTGCTGTGGCGCATCACGCACCGCCCGCCCGCTCTGCCCGCCGCCGTGCAGGCCGCCATGCCGCGCTGGCAGCACACCGCCCACCACGCCACGCACCACCTGCTGTACCTGCTGTTCTTCGCCGTGCCGCTGATTGGCTGGGCCTACAGCTCGGCGGCCGGTTTTCCCATCGTGTTCCTGGGCCTGCTGCCGCTGCCCGATTTCGTGCCGGTGAATCCGGACCTGGCCGAGCTGATCAAGCCCTGGCACCAGATCAGCGCCTACACGCTGGCCGGACTGGTCGTGCTCCACGTGGGGGCTGCACTCAAACACCAGGTGATCGACCGCGACGGCCTGCTGGCGCGCATGCTGCCCGGCCGCGGCTGACACATCGTTCTTTTCTTCGGAGTTCCCATGAAGTTCGTCACCACCTTCGCCGGCCTGATGCTGGCCGCCACCGCCGCGCTGGCGCAGCAGGCCCTGGTGCCTGCGCAGAGCGAGATCGCCTTCGTGAGCAAGCAGATGGGCGTGCCCGTCGAGGGCCGTTTCAAGAAGTTCGATGCCCAGGTCGCGTTCGACCCGGCCAAGCTCGCCACGAGCAAGGTGGCGTTCACGGTCGACATGGGCAGCGCCTCGCTGAGCAAGGAGGCCGACGCCGAACTCGCCAAGCCGGTCTGGTTCAACACGCCCAAGTTCCCGCAAGCCAAGTTCCAGTCCACCGCCATCAAGGCGCTGGGCGGCGGCAAGTACGAGGTGGCCGGCAAGCTGGACATCAAGGGCAATGCCCAGGATGTCGTGGTGCCCGTCACGCTCACGCAAAGCGGCGCCAACACCGTGGCCACGGGCGCATTCACGATCAAGCGCCTGGCCTTCAAGATCGGCGAGAACGAATGGACCGACACGTCCATGGTCGCCGACGACGTACAGATCAAGCTCAAGCTCGCGCTGACCGGCGTGCCCAAGCTCTGATTCCCCCAACCCCCGAAACCTTGTTCACCTCAACCGGAGATTCCTGGATGCAACGCATTGCCCTGACCGCCCTGGCCACCGCCGCCGCTTCGATCCTGCTGGCCGCGGGCTCCGCCCACGCGCAGAGCGCCACCTACGTGGTCGAGCCGACGCACACCTTCGCCACCTTTGAGATCAGCCACTTCGGCGCCGCCGTGAACCGTGGCCGCTTCGAGAAGAAGGAAGGCCAGATCACGCTGGACAAGGCAGCCAAGACCGGCAAGGTCGAGATCACCTTCCAGATCGGCTCGATCAGCACCGGCGTACCGCCGTTCGACAAGCACCTGCAAAGCGCCGACATCTTCGACGCCGCCCAGTTCCCGACGGCGACCTTCGTGGGCGACAAGTTCACGTTCAACGGCGAAAAGGTCAGCGAAGTGGCCGGCACCATGACCATCAAGGGCAAGAGCGCGCCCGTGACCTTCAAGGCCAAGCAGTTCAACTGCTACGAGAGCCCCATGCTCAAGCGCGAGGTCTGCGGCGGCGACTTCGAGACCACGATCGACCGCACGGCCTTCGGCGTGGACTACGGCATCAAGTTCGGCATGCCCAAGGAAGTGCGCATCGTGGCCCAGATCGAGGCCATCAAGCAGTAAGCACGGCGTGCGCGCCATGCACAGGGGGCCCCGAGCGGGCCCTTTCTGACAACGGGGCCCATGTGGCCCCGTTTTCATTTGACCAGCGCATGCACGGCCTTGAAGTCGGGATGCTCGGCCGTCTCCAGCCATTCGAACAGTACCATCTCGGTGGTCACGAGTTCGGCGCCCGCGCCGGCCAGGCGATCGAAGGCGGCGTCGCGGTTGCGCTCGGTACGCGAGCCGCAGGCGTCGGTCACGACCCACACCTCCATGTCCTCCTCGAGCAGCTCCAGCGCGGTCTGCAGCAGGCAGACGTGGGCCTCGCAACCGGCGATCACGATGCTGCCGCGCTCGGATTCGGCCGGCTTGTGCAGATGCTTGGGCAGGCTGCGCGCGTTGCCGGCCGCCGGCCTGGCGGGCGGCTTCAGCCATTCGCCCAGCCCCTCGGCCACGCCGCTGAAGTGCATCTTGGCCAGCGTGCGCTGGCACAGCGCACGCAGCTCCGGCAGGTTGGGGCCGAGCCTGGACGGGTTTTGCTCCGTGCCCCAGGCCGGCACGCCCAGCAATTGCGCCGCCTGGGCCAGCCTGAGCGCGTTGGCCACCACTTCGGCATGGCCGGCGATGGCCGGCATCAGCTTGTGCTGGTAGTCGACGAGCACGAGTTGGGAGGTGGAGGCTTGCAGCAGCATGGGACTCTTTCGATGCGGGGCGCGTATTACACCCCAGGCGCAAGCCGCAGCAACTGGCCGTTGCCGGCGTCGGTCAGCAGGTAGAGCAACCCGTCCGGGCCCTGGCGCACGTCACGGATGCGCTGGCCCAGGTCTTCCAGCAGCGGCTGCTCGCGCACCACCTTGCCGTCGGCGCCCAGTTCGAGCCGGTGCAGCCGCCCGAACTTGAGCGAGCCGACGAACAGGCTGCCCCGCCAGGCCCGGCCATAGCGCTCGCTGGTCAGGAAGGCCATGCCCGACGGCGCGATCGAGGGCACCCAGTAGTGCAGCGGCTGCTCCATGCCGACCTTCTGGGTCAGGCCCTCGCCGATGCGCGCGCCACCGTAGTTCACGCCGTAGGTGATGACCGGCCAGCCGTGGTTGCGTCCGGGCTGCGGCACATTGATCTCGTCGCCCCCTTGGGCGCCGTGCTCGTGCGTCCAGAGCCGACCGTCCGGCGCCAGCGTGGCGCCTTGCACGTTGCGGTGTCCATGGCTCCAGATCTCGGGCAACGCACCGGCACGGCTGGCGAACGGGTTGTCCCTGGGCACGCTGCCGTCCTTGCCCACGCGCACGATCTTGCCGAGGTGGTTGTCCAGGGTCTGCGCGTCGGCCATGCGCCTGTAACGGTCCCCCAGGGTCAGGAACAGCGTGCCGTCGGGCTTGCCGTCCACCATGCGCTCGACGATGCGGCAGCCGAAATGGGCGCTGCTCGCGACCTTGGGCTTCTGGCTGAAGAGGACATTCAGGCCCTCCAGCCGCCTGCCGTCCGGCGACAGCGTGGCGCGCGCCAGCGCCGTGCCGTTGCCCTGGCCGTCGGCGGCAGGTTCGCTGTAGCAGAAGTAGAGCGTGCGGTTGGCGGCGAATCCGCTGTCCAGCACCACATCGAGCAGCCCACCCTGCCCGCCGGCTGCGATGGCGGGCAAGCCCTCCAGCGGTGCGCCGAGCCTGCCGTCGGCCTCCACCACCCGCATGCGGCCGGGGCGCTCGGTCACGAGGAAACGACCGTCCGGCAGGAAGGCAAGGCTCCAGGGGTTCTGCAGCCCGGCAGCCACGGTCTGCACGCGCAATGGCGTCTGGGCCTGGGCCGACAAGGCTTGAACGAGGCCCAGGGTGGCCAGCCAGAGGCTGGTCCGTGGCAACGATGAAGACAGGTGCATGCGTTCAGATCTCGCGAATGGGAAGTGCACGCCGGCCATCGCGCCGGCATTCGCACGCCGTTTGGAGCAATGCCGCGAGCGATTCGTTCGGCGCCGGTTTCATCCGTTTGTAGGAGCCAAGCGCTTGCATTTGTCGGACAAACACTGAGAGTGTTACAAATTTAATTTGTAAAACATTAATAATCAATGACTTACGATGATATTCTCGCTTGACGCCTGAATAGCACAGGCCTTACTCTCCCGCCCCATGTCTCGCTGGACCGCCACCTTTCTTCTCGCCTGCTGCGTTGCCAGCGCGGCCCATGCCGCTCCCGCCGACACATCGACCCCGCCCACCATGCCGGACGACGTTCAGCGCCTGCTGGTCGAGCGGGGTTTGATCCAGCAAACGCTGGGCCACATCGAGCAGGTCGGCCAGTCCATGCGCGACACCACCTCCGACCTGGTCGGCACGGCCATGGGTTTCCTGGGCGTGCCGTACCGCCGCGGCGGCAACTCGGCCGAATCTGGTTTCGACTGCAGCGGCTTCGTGCGCACCGTGTACTCGCAAACCGTGGGGCTGGTCCTGCCGCGCCGTGCCAACGAGCAGGCCGCAGCGACCGACACCATCGAAAAGCGCGACCTGCAGCCGGGCGACCTGGTGTTTTTCAACACCATGCGCCGCGCTTTCAGCCATGTGGGCATCTACGTGGGCGACGGCAAGTTCGTGCACGCGCCGCGCAGCGGCGCCAAGGTCCGTGTTGAGGACATGGACAGCAGCTACTGGAAGCGCCGTTTCGATGGTGCCCGCCGTGTCGAGACCGACACGCCTCTGGACGCCAGCGCATTGACCCGGTTCGGTAGCGCCGGCAACTGATCCGGCAAAGCCGGCCTCAAGCCCCGAATTCCTGCGCAGCCAGTTGCCGCATGCGCTGCACGGCCGGCTTGCTGCTGCCCGGCCGGTACGCCAGCGCCAGCGCCACCAGCGGCTGGTCCGCCAGGTCGCGCAGCGGCCGGAACACCAATGGATCGTTCGGCAGCTCGGCCATCATGGACGGCACCAGCGCAATGCCCAGGCCGGTCTGCACCAGGGCCAGCACGGTCTGGATCTGGATCGCCTCCTGCGTGGCGCGCGGCACGAAGCCGGCCCGCTGGCACAGCAGCATGCAGACGCTGCGCATGCCCTCGGCCTGAGTGCGGTCATAGAAGATGAAGTTCTCGTCGCGCAGGTCGGACAGCAGCAGGCTGCGCCGGCGCGCCAGCGCATGGCCCTGCGGTAGCGCCGCCACCAGGGTCTGGCGCTGCAGCGTCAGGAACTCCGCGCCCATGGCGTCGAGCACGGGGGTCCAGAGCAGGCCGATGTCGATGCTCTCGTCGGCCAGGCCGCGCAGGATCTGCATCGAGGAGCTGTCGCGCAGCAACAGCTCGACCTGCGGATGCTCGGTGCGAAAGCGCGGGATCAGCCGCTGCAGCAGGCCGTGCGTGGCCGAGCCGACGAAGCCGACGCGCAGCAGCCCGGCCATGCCGCTCTGCGCGAGCGCCGCCATCTCGGAGAACGACGCGGCGTGGTGCAGCATCTGGCGCGCATCGTCCAGCGCGGCCTCTCCGCTGGCCGTCAGGCGCACGCCCTTGGCATTGCGCTCGAACAGCCGCACGCCAAGTTCGGTTTCCAGCTTCTGGATCGACACCGTGAGGGGTGGTTGTGTCATGTGCAGCAGCTGGGCGGCGCGGTGGAAGTTCAGCGTTTCGGCCAGCACCACGAAGTGGCGGATGCGGCGCAGGTCCACGCTGCGCAGGGCGGGCACCGTCATGCCCACCGTTGTGCGCGCGGCCGGTCACCGGCGCCCGCGTTGCCATCCGTGGGAACCAGGCGCGCCACCAGCTGGCGCGCGCCCCGCGCGGTGGCACCCTTGCCCGTGATCGCCAGTGCGGGCGCATGGCTCAGCATGCGCTCGAAGACCGCGCGCACCTCGTCCGCGCCGATGTCCTCGATCATGGCCAGCGCGTCGTCCAGGGGCAGCA
>CAJYRH010000099.1 GCA_913776795.1 uncultured Pseudorhodoferax sp.
AACGAAGGTACGCGCGTGCATGGCGAGTTCGTGGCCGAAACCGTGCGACAGCTCATGTACGCGCAGTACGGCGACGCCACCTACACGCGCGGACTGAACGTCACCACCACGCTCAACGCCAGCGAACAGATTGCGGCCTACAACGCGCTGCGGCGCGGCATCATGGATTTCGAGCGCCGGCAGATCTACCGTGGCCCCGAGAAATTCGTGACGCTGCCTGCCGGCGGCGCCGAACTGGAGGACGCCATCGACGACGTGCTGCTGGGCCACCCCGACAACGGCGACGTGTTGTCGGCCGTCGTGCTGGAGGCCACGCCCAAGCGCATCCTGGCGGTGCGCGGCAACGGCGACGAGGTCGAAATCACGGGTGATGGCTTGAAGCCCGCGCAGTCCGGCCTGGCCGCTGCCGCGCCGCCCAACATCAAGATCCGCCGCGGCGCCGTGATCCGCGCGGTCAGGACGCCCAAGAACACCTGGGAGATCACCCAGCTGCCCGAGGTCGAGGGCGCCTTCGTCGCCATGGACCCGCGCAGCGGCGCCGTGCGCGCCCTGGTCGGCGGTTTCGACTTCCAGAAGAACAAGTTCAACCACGCCACACAGGCCTGGCGCCAGCCGGGTTCCAGCTTCAAGCCCTTCATCTATTCGGCAGCGCTGGAAAAGGGCTTCACGCCGGCCACCGTCGTCAACGATGCACCGCTGTTCTTCGATGCCGGATTCACCGGCGGCCAGCCCTGGGAGCCCAAAAACTATGACGGCAAGTTCGATGGCCCGATGACGCTGCGCACCGGCCTTGCGAAGTCCAAGAACATGATCTCCATCCGCGTGCTGCAGGCCGTCGGCGCGCAGAACGCACAGCAGTGGATCACGCACTTCGGCTTCGATGCCGAACGCCATCCTGCCTACCTCACCATGGCACTGGGGGCGGGCTCCGTCACGCCGATGCAGATGGTGGCCGCCTACTCGGTCTTCGCCAACGGCGGCTACCGCATCAACCCCTGGCTCATCGCGAAGGTGACCGACTACAAGGGCCGCACGCTGGTCGAGACCCTGCCGCCGGTGCTGGACGAGTCCATGCGCACCATCCCCGCGCGCAACGCGTTCATGATGAGCCAGTTGCTGAACGAGGTGACGCTGCGCGGCACCGCCGCGCGCGCGCAGGCCACGCTCAAGCGGCCCGACGTGTATGGCAAGACCGGCACCACGAACGACGCCATCGACGCCTGGTTCGCGGGCTACCAGCCCACGCTGGCTGCCGTCACCTGGATCGGCTATGACCAGCCGCGCAACCTCGGCTCACGCGAGACCGGCGGGGGCCTGTCGCTGCCGGTGTGGATCAACTTCATGGAGACTGCCCTGAAGGGCGTGCCGGTCGCCGCCCTGACACCGCCACCCGGCGTGGTCAACAGCGGCGGCGAATGGTTCTACGAGGAGTACGCCCACAACGCTGGGGTCAGCAGCCTGGGCCTGGATGCGGCGGTGCCGAACAGCAGCGGCAACGGCGGCACGGTCGCCACGCCACCGCCTGCCGAGGAGCGCAACCGCATCCTCGACCTGTTCCGCAACTGATCAGGCTTTGAGGACGAGCGCCTGGCCCGCCTGGGCGCTCGCGTCGCTGGACAACTGGGCGAAGAACTCCGCGCCGCCCTTGGTGTCGCGCCACTGGCCGTCGGCGAAACGGTAGTGGTAGCCACCGGACTGGGCGGCGAGCCAGACCTCGTGCAACGGCTTTTGCAGGTTGACGACGATCTGGCTGCCGTTGGGAAACGCCAGCGTGACCATGCCCCCCACGCGCTGGTTGTCCAGGTCGGCGTCGCTTTCGTCGTTGATGCGGTCGCAGCTGGCTTCCACGGCGGCCAGGAGCTGCTCGGCGCGGTCCATGAATTCGGGGTCGGTCATAATTTCGCGCATGTCCTCCATGCCAAAGATTCTAGGTGCGGCCCTGTTAGCCCTGTTGGCCCTGCTGGCCGCAGCCTGCGGCCAGAAGGGCAATCTGTACTACGCCAAGGACCCCGCCGCACGCGACCGGGCATCCCTGGGACAGGCGCTGCGCCCCACGATGCCCGCATCCGCGACGCCCGCCCCCGAGGCCCAGGAACTGCCTGCGGTCGCGCCTGCAACCCAGCCTTTGCCACTGCCGGGCAAGTGAAAGCCCGGCGGCGCCAGCGCCGTCGAATTCAAGGTCTTGGTCGCCCAAGGCCTGGCTTTGCACATGGCGCGGCCGCCATGGCCTGCATAACATCTGCCTCTTTTCGCTGTCCGCATCCATGACCACCACGCCCCTGCCCGGCCACCCCCATGTTCACCAGCGCAACGGTGCGCTGCATGTCGAAGGCGTGCGCCTGGCCGACCTCGCAGCCGCGCACGGCACGCCGCTGTTCGTCTACTCCAAGGCTTCGATGCTGGATGCGCTGGCCGCGTACCAACGCGGCTTCGCCGGCCGACGTACCCAGGTGTGCTATGCGATGAAGGCGAACTCCACGCTGGCGGTGCTACAGCTGTTCGCGCGCGCGGGTTGTGGCTTCGACATCGTCTCTGGCGGCGAACTGCAGCGCGTGCTGGCCGCGGGCGGCGATCCGGCCAAGGTGATCTTCTCCGGTGTCGGCAAGACGCGCGCCGAGATGCGGCTGGCGCTCGACCATGGCATCGCCTGCTTCAACGTCGAAAGCGCCGCCGAGCTCGACGTGCTCGATGAAGTCGCCCGCGCCCACGGCAACGGTGGGACCCGTGCCCGCGTGAGCATCCGCGTCAATCCCGACGTGGACGCCAGGACCCATCCCTACATCTCCACGGGACTCAAGGGCAACAAGTTCGGCGTGGCGCACGACGAGGCGCTGGCGCTGTACCGGCATGCGGCCAGCCTGGCGGGACTGCAGGTGGTCGGCATCGATTGCCACATCGGCTCGCAGATCACCGACGCCGCGCCCTACCTGGACGCGATGGACCGGGTGCTGGACCTCGTGGACGCGATCGAGGCGGCAGGCATTCACATCGAGCACATCGACTTCGGCGGCGGGCTGGGCATCGTCTACGGCGCACCTGGTGACGATGCGCCACCAGCGGCCGACGGCCTGTGGCAGCAGCTGCTGTCCAAGCTGGACACGCGCGGCTACGGCGAGCGCCTGCTCATGGTCGAACCCGGCCGCTCGCTGGTCGGCAATGCCGGCCTGTGCCTGACCGAGGTGCTGTACCTCAAGCCCGGCGAACAGAAGAACTTCTGCATCGTCGACGCGGCCATGAACGACCTGCCGCGGCCCGCCATGTACCAGGCCTTTCACCAGATCGTGCCGCTGGCCGCGCGTGCGGGTACACCGGCGGTCTACGATGTGGTCGGCCCGGTGTGCGAGAGCGGCGACTGGCTGGGGCGCGACCGCACTCTGGCGGTGCAGCCCGGGGACCAGCTGGCCGTGCTTTCGGCAGGCGCCTACTGCATGAGCATGTCCAGCAACTACAACACCCGGGGGCGGGCCGCCGAGGTGCTGGTCGATGGGCGGGCGGCGCACCTCATCCGCGCGCGCGAGGACGCGCAGGCGCAGATGCGCGGCGAGTCGCTGCTGCCGGGCTGAGGCGGCGCCACAGCCGCCAGCCGAGCAGCACGCCGAGGATGGCGGCATAGACCGCGACCTCGGCGAAATCGTTCTTGCCCGAGCGCATCCAGAAGAAGTGCAGGATGCCCAGGCCGGCCACCAGGTAGACCGACTTGTGCAGCGTCTGCCAGCGCCGCGCACCCAGCGCCCTGATCGCGCGGTTGAAGGACGTGGCGGCCAGCAGCGTCAGCAGCACCAGGCCCAGGAACCCGACCAGGATGAAGGGCCGCTTGGCGATGTCGGCGGCGATGTCCGGCACGTCGAACCCCATGTCGAACCAGGCATAGCAGAGCAGGTGCAAGGCGGCGTAGAACCAGCAATACACGCCCAGCATGCGCCGAAAGCGCGCCAGCCCCGTCCAGCCGGCCATGACGCGCAGCGGCGTGACAGCCAGCACGATGCACAGAAAGCGCAGCGTCCAGTCCCCGGTGGCGCGGATCAGATGCTCCGCCGGGTTGGCGCCCAGCGTGTTGGCAAAGGCACCCCAGGTCAGCCAGGCAAACGGCAGCAGGCACAGCGCGAACACCACCGGCTTGGCAGCCCGGTGCAGCAGCAGCCGGTTCACCTCAGTAGTTTTTCTTGAGGTCCATGCCGGCGTAGAGCTGGCCGACCTGGGCCTCGTAGCCGTTGAACATCAGCGTCTTGCGCTTCTTGGCGAACAATCCATCCTCGCCGATGCGGCGTTCGGTGGCCTGGCTCCAGCGCGGGTGGTCGACGTTGGGGTTCACGTTGGAATAAAAGCCGTACTCGTTGGCGGCGGCCTTGTTCCAGGCCGTCGCCGGCTCCTTGTCGACGAAGCGGATCTTGACGATGCTCTTGGCGTTCTTGAAGCCGTACTTCCAGGGCACGACCAGCCGCACCGGTGCCCCGTTCTGCTTGGGCAGCACCTCACCGTACATGCCGAAGGACAGCAGAGTCAGCGGGTGCATGGCCTCGTCCATGCGCAGGCCCTCGGCATAGGGCCAGCTCAGCACGCGCGAGCCTACGAAGGGCATGGTCTTGGGGTCGGCCAGGGTCAGGAACTCGACGTACTTGGCGCCCGGCTGGGGCTCGACCTTCTGGATCAGCGCCGACAGCGAGTAGCCGACCCAGGGAATGACCATGGACCAGCCCTCCACGCAGCGCATGCGGTAGATGCGCTCCTCCTGCGCAGACAGCTTCAGCAGGTCCTCCAGCGCGTACTTGCCGGGCTTCTTGACCAGGCCCTCGATCTCCACGCTCCAGGGGTCGGTCTTGAGCGTGTGGGCGTTGCGGGCCGGGTCGGCCTTGTCGGTACCGAACTCGTAGAAGTTGTTGTAGGTGCTGGCGTCCTCGTAGGTGGTCAGCTTCTCCATGGTCACGGCGCCTGCCACCGTCGAGCGTGCGCCCGGCAAGGCGGCCAGCTTGTTCGGCCGCGCCACCTGGGCCAGGGCGTCGCGCTGCGCCCAGCCCGCCAGGACCGCGCCCGCCGCGCCGCCGGCCATCAGGCGCATGAGCTGCCGCCGTTCTTCGTACACGCCGCGAGGCGTGATGTCGGCTGCGCGCGCGTGGACGAACCCGTCGGAATCGGTTTTGATCAGCATGTTGGAGCTCCTTGCAGGCTTGGAATGTCTTGCACCTGATTCGTTCCGGCTGCCTGCTCGGTTACAGGGTGCCGTAGCTGTGCAGGCCCGACAGGAACATGTTCACGCCCAGGAACGCGAAGGTGGTGATCGCCAGGCCCACCAGCGCCCACCAGGCCGCCACGGTGCCGCGCAGACCCTTCATGAGCCGCATGTGCAGCCAGGCAGCGTAGTTGAGCCAGACGATCAGTGCCCAGGTTTCCTTGGGGTCCCAGCTCCAGTAGCCGCCCCAGGCTTCGGCCGCCCACAGCGCGCCGAGCACGGTGGCGATGGTGAAAAAGGCGAAGCCCACGGCGATGGCCTTGTACATCACGTCGTCAAGCACCTCCAGCGCAGGGAGGCGGTCGGCGATGCGACGCCGGCCGAACAGGATGGCCGCGACGATCAGCGCCGATACGCCGAAATAGACCATCCAGTAGCTGCTGCCACCCTGCACGCCGCCCTGGCGGAACACGATGGGCTCGAAGCACAGCACCACGCCGAGCAGCCACAGTGGGGCCAGGCGCCACCAGCGCGTCTCGCCGGCCTGCTGCTTGATCAGGTAGGCGAACGCCACCATCGCCGCCAGCGCGAAGGTGCCGTAGCCGACGAAGTTGGCCGGCACATGCAGCTTCATCCACCAGCTCTTGAGGGCCGGCACCAGCGGCTGGATCTCGTGCGCCTCGCGCACCACCGTGTACCAGAGCAGGAATCCCACGGCCGCGCTGATCACCAGCATCACGAAGGCGCCCAACGCGCGCGTACGGTACTGATCCTCGAAGTACAGGTAGAAGGTTGCCGTGAGCCAGCAGAAGAGCACGAAGACCTCGTACAGGTTGCTGACCGGGATGTGGCCGATGTCCGGGCCGATCTGGTGGCTCTCGTACCAACGCACCATGGTGCCGACCAGGGCCATCGTGACGGCCGTCCATGCGATGCGCGAGCCGATCAGCTCGAACGCGGCGGACGGGTTGCGGGCCACCATGCCACCCCAATAGAACGCCGTGCTGATGAAGAACAGCATGCTCATCCAGAGAATGGCCGACTGGCTCGACAGGAAGTACTTGAGCCAGAACACCTGGTCGGCGCGCGCCAGATCGGCCCGGCCATCGACCTGGTAGGAAGCGATGGCCAGCAGCGCCAGACCCGCCACCACCAGCATCAGCATGCGCAACGGCCGCCAGAACCAGCCCAGCCAGACCAGGCTGGGCACCGTCCCCACCAGAATCCACTTCTCGTAGATGTCCATGGCCGCGTGGTAGCGCGAGAACGCGAACACGCCACCGGCCAACACCAGCAGGGCGAACAGCCAGTCGAAACCGTTGCGGCGGGCCAGAAAGCCCTCGTGGAGCACCAGCGTGTCGCCGGGGCTGCGTGTGATGGTGTTCATCGTCTCACTCCTTGGCGGCGGTCTCGGCGCCGATCAGCCGGCTTTTGAGCAGGTCGAATTCGCGGTCCACGTCCAGGGTCTGGCGGTTGGACGAGAGCGCCATGGTGGCTTCGGTGGCGTTGCCGCTGGGCGCCATCCAGACCCACAGGCGGCGCTCGCGAACATACAGCATGGCGAAAATCCCCAGGATCAGCAGCAGGCATCCCAGGTAGACGATGTTGCGCCCCGGCGCGCGCGCCACCTGGAACACACTGGCCTGGACCTGCTTGAAATCGGCGAGCTGGAACACCATGGGCGCCGGATACAACGATGCGTCGCTGAGCGAGAGCACGGCCTGCGTCATGAAGCCCTGGGTCTTCTCGTTGCTCGCAAGTGGGCTGGCGCCTGCCCGCTCCTGGCCCATCTGCACCAGCTCGAACAGGGCGCCGTTCAGGATGCGCACCAGCACCTCGCCGGCGCGGCCGCGCTCGCCCTCGGGCACATTGGCTTCGATGAAGTCGGCGATCGCCTGCAGGCCGCCCCGCGGTGGGGCACCGGCCGCATCGCCTTCACCCGCGAACAGGGCGAGGGCTTTGGCAGCCGAAGCGGCCAGCTGCTCGGCCAGTTCCGGCCGCTGGGGATCGGTGGCGCGCGCGGCATAGCGCCGCACGGCCGCCGCCCGCAGCGCCGGGTCCATGAGGTCGGCGCGCAGGCGCAGGAAGGTGTCCATGCCGCCGGCCTCGTCGGCCGGCACGCGCAGGTAGCGGAAGGACTCGGCCGGCGTCTCGCGCACACCCAGCAGGAAGGCCGGCACGCCGTCTCCCGTGTCCACCGGCAGCATGTAGTTGTGGTACTCACGGGCCTGGCCGGCCGCGTCGCGCAGCCGGTAGGTGATGCTGGGGCCCACGTTGCGCAGCTCGCGGTGCGTCACGGTCTTGTTGCCCGCACCCAGGCGCGCGTCGATCGCGCCGCGCAGGTCGACCTTGCGCACGTCCACCGCACCATCGCCCGGCCCGGTCAGGTTCTCGACGTTGATGACGCGCAGCGCCTGGTACTCCAGCGTCATCTTCTCGCCCCCGGCGCCGCCGCGGGACAGTTCGGTGCTGCCGCCGATCACGCCTTCGACCTCGAAAGGCTTGCCGCCCGGCACGAGCGGCACGGCCTTGAGTTGCACGCTGGAGCCACCGTCGTCGAAGCTGGACTGGTAGATCTCGATGCCCTTGTAGCTGGCCGGATGGTTGACCTCCACCCGCGCCGGCGTTTGCGCACCGGTCTCGCGGTCGTGGATCACGATCTCGCTGGCGAACAGCTTGGGCATGCCGGTCGAGTAGTACTCGACGATGAACTTCTTGAGCTCTACCGCGAATGGCAGCTCCTGCAGCAGCACGCCGTCGGACTGCGCCAGTACCGCCGTGCCGGACTGTGTGCCTTCGGCCACCATGAGGTTGCCGCGGAACGTCGGGTTCCGCATGGACAAGCGGTGCTCCGGCGCCACCTCGGTGATCATGCCGCCGCCCCTGTAGACGGACTTGCCATTGAACCAGGTCTGGGCGCGCACGACGAGGTCGCCATCCAGCAGGCCACCGATGCACACCAGCACGATCGCACTGTGCGCCGCGATGTAGCCGAACTTGTTGGCCGCCCCGGCCTTGGCCGCGACCATCCAGCCTTCGCCAGCGGGTGTGTCGCGGCGCTGCAGCCTGACCTTCCAGCCGGCCTTGGCCAGGGCCTGGCCCACGCGCGCGGCAGCCGCCTGCGGCGTGCCTGCGACGGTGGCGCTGGCCTTGTGGCGGAAGGCGTTCAGGCTCTGCGCGCGGATGCCCTCCTTGTAGACCCTGAGGTCGGCGAGGATCTTGGGCGTGCTGCGCGCGATGCACAAGCTGGTGCTGGTGACCAGGAACGCCAGGATCAGCAAAAACCACCACGCGCTGTAGACGGCATTCAGGCTGAACTTGTCGAACAGCAGTGCCCAGAACGGGCCGAACTGGTTGACGTAATTGTTTGCCGGCTCATGCTGCTTGAGCACCGTGCCAATGATCGACGCGACGCAGATGATGGTCAAAAGCGCGATCGCGAAGCGCATCGACGACAGCAGCTCCACCGCGGCCCGCCAGGCTTGCGAGCCGCTGCGAACGCGCAGGCCGTGGGTGGTGGTGGTCATCGTGCAAGGCCCCGGTCAAAGCAAAACGGGCCGCTGCAACAGCCGGCCCGCCGTGGCGCCCGTTCCTTGGGGTAGGAAACAGGCAATTGGTTCCGCCCGGTGCGGGCGCCCGGCATGCTCAGCGCAGGCCGGCAACGTAGTCGGCCACGGCGCGGATCTCGCGGTCGTTCATCTTGGCCGCCACACCCGTCATCTGGGCGTTGTTCTTGCGCTTGCCATCGCGGAAGTCGGTCAGCTGCGTGGCCGTGTAGTCGGCGTGCTGGCCCGACAGGCGCGGGTACTGCGACGGGATGCCGGCACCGTTAGGGCTGTGGCAGCCTGCGCAGGCGGCCACCTGGCGTTCCGGGATGCCACCGCGGAAGATGCGCTCGCCCAGCTGCACAAGCTCCTTGTCCTTGGCGAAGCCGGGCTTGGGCTTTTGCGACGTGAGCCAATAGGAGATGTTGCGCATGTCGTCATCGCTGAGCGCCGACGCAAAGCCCTTCATGATCGGGTTGTTGCGCTTGCCTTCCTTGAATTCGTGCAGCTGCTTGACGAGGTATTCGGGGTGCTGGTGCGCCAGCTTCGGGTTGGCCGCGATGGCCGAGTTGCCGTCCGCGCCGTGGCAGGCCGCGCACACCGCCGCGTAACCCTGCTCCCCCTTGACCAGATCAGGCTTGGCCGCCTTGGGTGCAGCCGGCGCCGGATCGGCCGCATGGCTGGAGAACGAAGGCGCTGCGAACATGGCAGCCAGGATCATGGTGGCGAGCAACTTCATATCGAGGGTGGTTTTATGTACGCAAAACCGGGCGATTCTACAATGCGACCCCGCGCCAATCCTGCACCTTCATGACAGCTCCCGCTCCCGCCGCCGCCGCTGCGGCACCCTCTGCCGCAGCCGTCGCCACGGGCTGGCTGCACACCGCCCGCTTCCTGACCACGGCGCCCCAACTGCAGTTTCTGCCCGCCCTGGAGGTGCCCGAGATCGCCTTCGTCGGCCGGTCCAACGCCGGCAAGTCCACCTGCATCAACACGCTCACGCAGCAAAAGCAGCTGGCCTTCGCATCCAAGAAACCAGGCCGCACCCAGCACATCAACCTGTTCGCGCTCGGCAAGCAGGGCATCACCGATGCCGTGCTGGCCGACCTGCCGGGCTACGGCTACGCAGCCGTGCCCAAGGCCGACAAAGTCCGCTGGCAGCAGGTGATGGCCAACTACCTCGTGACGCGCGAGAACCTCCAGGGCATCGTGCTGCTGTGCGATCCGCGCCTGGGCCTGACCGAACTCGACGAGGTTCTGCTCGAAGTGGTCCGCCCCCGCGTGGAACAAGGCCTGAAGTTCCTGCTGCTGCTGACCAAGGCCGACAAGCTCACCCGCATGGAGGCGAGCAAGGCGCTGGCCATCGCCAAGCTCAACGCGGGCGGTGGCGAAGCCATGCTGTTCTCCGCGCTCAAGCGCCAGGGCATCGACGCGGCCAGCCAGCTGCTGTGGCGCTGGGCCCACCCCGAAGCGGCCTTGCCCGCCACCGCTCAGTAGACCGACGGCTCTCCTGGCGGGCGCGTCTTGAAGCGCTTGTGGACCCAGAAGTACTGCTCGGGCATGGTGTCGATGTAGCCCTGCAGACGCGCGTTCATGAGGGCGGTGTCGGCCACGGCATCCGGGCCCGGAAAGCCATCCCAGCCGGGCAGCACCTGCACCTCGTAGCCTTGCGGCGTCAACCGCGTGACCACGGGCACGACGCGCGCTCGGCCCAGGCGCGCAAAGCGGGCCAGCGAGGGCACGGTGGCCGCCGGCACGCCGTAGAACGGCACGAACACCGAATCGCGTGCGCCGAAATCCATGTCGGGCAGCAGGTAGATCGGCTCGCCCGCGCGCAGCGCCGCCACCACCGGCTTGACCCCGTCCATGCGGTTGTACAGCTTGGCGTTGCCGAAGCGCTGGCGCCCGCGCGCCACCCAGATGTCCACCGTCTGGTTGGACTGCGGCGTGAAGATGGTCGCAAACTGCCGCGGAATTTGCTGCGACAGCGCCGTCGCCCCCGCGTCCAGGCCGACGAAATGGGGCGCAAAGAGCAGCGTGGGCGCAGCGCCGTCCAGCTCCTGCAGCGCGCCCGTCATGCGCAGGCGCGCGCGCACCACCGCGGGCCGGGCGTGCCAGAGCCAGGCACGGTCCAGCCAGGCCTGCACAAACACGATGAAATGGCGCCGCGCCAGGGCCTCGCGCTCGGCCGGCGGCATCTGCGGGAAGCACAGCGCCAGGTTGGTCAGCGCGATGCGCCGGCGGCTGCCCACCAGCGCGTACAGCAGCCGGCCCAGCAGCGCCCCCAGCGCCCGCACCCAGGACAGGGGCAGCGGTGCGAGCAGGCGCAGCAGGGCGATCGCCAGGCCGCTCATCGCGCCGACAGGCCGACCGGGCGGCAGCAACACATCATGGTCATCGGAACGCTAGAATCTCGCCGTCGCTGAGTTACTGAACAACTTGCAGGGCGACGTTAAACACAACTGCTAAAGCGTTCGCCACATGCTCCCCGCAAGAGGCAACGCGAACAGCGCAACGGCCTTTTACGAAACCGCAGGAGTTTATTCACATGGCGAACGATTTCCTCTTCACCTCCGAATCCGTGTCCGAAGGCCACCCCGACAAGGTGGCCGACCAGATCTCCGACGCCATCCTCGACGCAATCTTCGAGCAGGACCCGCGCTCGCGCGTGGCCGCCGAGACGTTGACCAACACCGGCCTCGTGGTGCTGGCCGGCGAGATCACGACCAATGCGCACGTGGACTACATCCAGGTGGCGCGCGACACCATCAAGCGGATCGGCTACGACAACACCGACTACGGCATCGACCACAAGGGCTGCGCCGTCATGGTCTGCTATGACAAGCAGTCCAACGACATCGCCCAGGGCGTGGACCATGCCAGCGACGACCACTTGAACATCGGCGCCGGCGACCAGGGCCTGATGTTCGGCTACGCCTGCGACGAGACGCCCGAGCTGATGCCCGCGCCGATCTACTACGCCCACCGCCTGGTGGAGCGCCAGGCCCAGCTGCGCAA
>CAJYRH010000100.1 GCA_913776795.1 uncultured Pseudorhodoferax sp.
CGCGCAGATGCACTCGGGCGACAGCGCCGCCGCCGGCCTGCCCGGCAACCCCTGGTGGTCGGTGATCGAGATGCGCGCGCTGGCCGCCCACGTGCGCCGCAACCTGGGCGCCGTGCGCGCGCCCTGCCTGGTCATGCACGCGCGCCACGACGACATCGCCTCGGCGGACAACGCGCGCGAGATCGCCCGCGGCGTGCGCAACGCCCCCGTCGAACTGGTGCTGCTCGACGACAGCTACCACATGATCACCATCGACCGCGAGCGGCGCACGGTGGTCGCGCGCACGGCCGACTTCGTCGCCCGCATCGCGGCCGGAGGTCTCGGGCCGGTGCGCGGAGCGGCCGGTGGCTAGCGAGCTCTCGCCCCTGGTCCTCACGCTGTGGGTGCTGAACGTGCTGGTGGACAGCGGCGGCCAGCTCGCGTTCAAGGCCGCGGCGGCGGGGCCGGGCACGCGGGACGGCCTGGCACGCTGGCGCTTCATGGCCGGCCAGCCCTGGATCTGGGTGGGCGTGGCCTGCTATGTGGCCGAGTTCGTGCTGTGGCTGGCCTTCCTGTCGCTGGTGCCGCTGTCCGAAGGGGTGCTGCTGGGCTCCATCAACATCGTGGCGATCATGGTCGCGGGCCGCTTCCTCTTCGCCGAGAAGCTGTCGCCGTTGCGCGTGACGGGCATCGTGCTGGTGTCCATCGGCGTGGCCGTGGTGGGATTGCAATGAGCGGCCGCCCGGCCGTTCCGAACGGCGCTCGCACCGCAGGCGAAACCGAAGGTGGGCCATGAGCGGCAAGCGGCGTTTCTACCTGATCGGCTTCCTGGCGCTGATGGCCTTCGACACGCTGGCCCAGCTGAGCTTCAAGCAGGCCGGTGCCCAGGCGCTGCCGCTGGAGTTCTCGGCCGCCTGGCTGGTGCGCGTGTTCGGCCAGCCTTGGATCTATGGCGCGCTTGTCGGCTACGTCGGCGCCTTCTTCTGCTGGATGACCCTGCTGCGCCACGCGCCCATCGGCCCGGCCTTCGCGGCCTCGCACCTGGAGATCGTCTCGGTGATGGCCGTGTCGGCCTGGCTCTTCGGCGAGGCCATCGGCCGGGCGCAGCTGCTGGGCGCGGCGTTCATCGCGGCCGGCATCGTCTGCCTGGCCATCAGCGAGACGGCCGAGGACCAGCCCGGCGGCGCGCCGGGTGCCGGTTCGGCGAGCGCGGGCGCCGCTGGCGTGGCGCATGGGCGCGAGCGGGTGTGACCGCCGCCCGACCGCCCGAAAGCGCTCGCCCCGCAGCCGAAGGCGAAGGTACGCAGTGACCACCGTGCCGCCCACCGCGGGCCTGCCCCTGCGCGCAGCCGACCTGTGGCCCGGCGGCGATGCCGACCTGTCCGGCGCGCTGGCCCGCCGCCTGGGGTTGCCGCATGCGCAGCTCGAATGCTCCGGCACCGCGGCGCTGGTCATCGCACTGACGGCGCTGCAGCGGCTGGCACCCGGGCGTTGCGAGGTCATCGTGCCGGCCTACACCTGCCCGCTGGTGGCGCTGGCGGTGGCCCACTGCGGCCTGGAACTGCGCCTGTGCGACCTGCAGGCCGACATGCTGGACCTGGACCCGGCACATCTGCAGTCCCTGGCCGGCCCGCGCCTGCTGGCCATTGTGCCCACGCACCTGGGCGGGCGCATCGCCGACGTGCAGGCTGCGCTGGACTGTGCGCGCCGTGTCGGCGCCTGGGTGGTCGAGGACGCCGCCCAGGCCCTGGGCGCGCGTGTGGCCGGTGCGCCCGTGGGCCTGCAGGGCGACCTGGGCTTCTACAGCCTGGCCGTCGGCAAGGGCTTGACGCTTTACGAAGGCGGGCTGCTCTTCGCCCGCGACGCCGCACTGCGCGAACCCTTGCGCCTGGCGGGCGCCGCCATCGCGCCGCCGCGCCTGGCCATGGAGCTGCGGCGCAGCCTGGAGCTGCTGGGCTATGCGGCGCTGTACCGGCCCGCCGGTCTGGGCTGGGCCTACGGCGCGCCGCTGCGCCGCGCGCTGGCCCGTGGCGATTGGGACCAGGCGGCCGGCGACGACTTCGCGCCGACGATCCCTTTGCACCGCGTCGGCCGCTGGCGCCGCGCGGTGGGCGTGCGTGCGCTGGCGCGCCTGGCAAGTTTCCAGCAACAGGCGGCGCTGCGGGCGGCCGAGCGCCTGCCGCGGCTTGCGGCCATCCCCGGCGTGGAGGTGGTGCGCGACAGCCCGGCCGTGGCGCGGGCCGCCGGCGTGTGGCCGGTGCTGCTGCTGCGCCTGCCAGCGCGCGCGGCACGCGATGCCATGCTGCAGCGCCACTGGAGCGCGGGCTGGGGGCTTGGCCTGCCGTTCGTGCAGGCCTTGCCCGACTACCCGCGCTACGCCGGCGTGGTGCCGCGCGCCGCCCCGCAGGAACTGCCGCATGCCCGTGACTGGGCCGGGCGCCTGCTGGCCGTCAGCAACAGCCCCTGGCTGGACGACGCGCGCTTCGCCGCCGTGTGTGACGCGCTGCGTTCCGTGCTCGGAGCCGGTCAGCCCGCCGCCAGCGCGCGTTCGCGTGCCAGCAGTCCTGCCTCGCGCACGCCGACGTAGTCGCGCGTGAGCGGCACCGCGTCCTGCCGGCGCGCCAGCTGCACCTGGAAGATCGCGATGTCCTGGTAGCGGAAAGCCGTCTCCGACATCGACAGGTAGAACTCCCACATGCGGCAGAAACGCTCGTCATAGAGCGAGATCGGAAGAGC
>CAJYRH010000101.1 GCA_913776795.1 uncultured Pseudorhodoferax sp.
AACAGGTAAACGTCTTTTGCATGCAGAAAAGGAATTCAATGCGCAATGCATCTCTCGGCACGCTGGGTGCCATCGGACTGGCCTTGGCCATCGCAAGCAGCGGCGCCGCGGCTGCGCCCATCAACTGGGACTACACGGTCACCAGCGAGTTCATCACCACGCCGGGTTCCACCACCTTCACAGATGGAAGCGGCTGCCAGAGCGTCTCGAGCTCGTCCATCACCTGGGGCGCGTGTCCGGGTGGTCCGGCAGGCGACCGGCGCAGCGGCATCGGCATCAGCAACTCGCCTCGAACGGGCACGCTGGCCACCAACGGCGCCGCCGAGAGCGCCAACACCTACACGCACAGCAACAACGTTGTCTCCAGCGCGCACGCCAGCCTGACCAGCGCCACCATCAGCGCCACACTTGGTCTGCGGGTGGCCGGCACGACTGAGCCGTACATCTACCAGACCGCCACCTACAGGATCCTGTTCGCCGAGACGCCCAACACGCCTGGCACCTGCGTGGCCGCCAGCCCGCCCGGCAACCCCTGCAGCGACATCTGGGTGCTTGACGGTTCGCTGAACAAGTCGATCGAGGTCGACGGCAACGACTACTACTTCAGCTTCTTCGCCTCGCCGGCGCTGGCCACGCTGCCCGATGCCGTCTGCGAGGCTGCCGATGCACCCGACGGCTGCATCGGCTTCACGACCATCGAGCGCCAGGAGAACGCCGTCGATTTCCTGTTGAAGGTGACCAGCACGCCGCTGGTGATCGACGTGCCGGAACCAGCATCGGTCGCGCTGTTCGGCATCGGCCTCGCTGGCCTGGCGGGTCTGCGCCGCCGCCAGAACAAGGCCTGACCACCGCCTGCGTCCGACGCCACCCCGCTTCGGCGGGGTTTTTTCGTTGGTGTGGATGCACCGTCGTTCCACGGGGCGCGCAACCGGCCCATTCCGCTCCACCGGCGGGTTCGTGGCGAAGACATTGCCCAGCGATGGAGCGCCGCCTTGGCCAGGGCGTCGCGCGCAGCGCGCCGCTGCGCAGGTTGCGGCGACGGTCGCTGCCCACGCCTTGCATGCTTGACGGCTGCTGGCCCACGGCGACGGTGGCATCGCCACCGACCTCGACCACGCCAGTGCCGCGGTGATGGCATCTGGCAAGCTCGCGGCTTTGCCCACAACGACCGCCCTCCCATGGAAGAACTGCCTCCTCTGCCCACCATCGCGCCAGACCGCTACCGCCACTACAAGGGCGGCGAGTACGAGGTGCTCGCCGTCGCACGGCACAGCGAGACGCTGGAGCCACTCGTCGTCTACCGCCCTCTGTACAACGGCACGGGCTGGTGGGTGCGGCCGCATGCCATGTTCACCAGCAGCGTGGACGTCGACGGCTCGCAACGCCCCCGCTTCCAGCCGCTGGACTGACCGTTGGACGCCGCAGGGCTATAGGTGGATGGCGCGGCCCAGCGCGCGCAGGGCGGCCTCCTGCACCGCCTCGCCCAGCGTGGGATGCGCATGGACGATGCCGCCCACGTCCTCCAGCCGAGCGCCCATCTCGATCGCGTAGCCGAAGGCCGCGGCCAGTTCCGACACACCCTGGCCCACGGCCTGCCAGCCCAGCACCAGGTGGTTGTCCTTGCGTGCGACCACGCGCACGAAGCCCTCGCCGCCCTCCATGGTCAGCGCCCGGCCATTGGCCGCGAACGGGAACTGCGCGCTGAGCACATCGATGCCGCCCTGCGCAGCCTGGGCCTGCGTGAGGCCCACGGCCACGACCTCGGGGTCGGTGAAGCACACGGCCGGGATCGCCAGCGGCGCGAAGCGACGCTTGTGGCCAGCGATGCATTCGGCAGCCACCTCGCCCTGGGCCATGGCCCGGTGGGCGAGCATGGGCTCGCCTGTGAGGTCGCCGATGGCCCACACGTTGCGCATGGAGGTGCGTCCCGCGGCGTCGACCTTCACGGCGCGGCCGTCCATGTCCAGCTGCAGCGGCTCCAGTCCGGCCGTGCGCGGACGCCGGCCGGCCGCGACCAGCACCTGGTCCGCGGGCAGCACGAACTCGTCGGCATGGCGGCTGCGCACGCGCAGGCCACTGCCGTCGGCCGTGAGGCCCTCGGCCGTGCAGCCCAGGTGCAGCACGATGCCCATGCGCTTGAGCGCGGCCAGCACCGGCTTGCCCAGGTCTTCGTCGTAGCCGGGCAGCACGCGCTCTGCCACGTCGACGACCGTGGCCTCGGCGCCCAGCTTGCGCCAGGCCATGCCGAGTTCCAGGCCGATGTAACCCGCGCCGACAACGACCAGGTGCCGCGGCACCTCGGTCAGCGCCAGCGCTTCGGTGGACGAGAGCACCTTGCCACCGAACGGCAGCTGCGGCAGCGCCACGGACTCGGAGCCCGTGGCCAGCAGCAGGTGCTCGCACTGGATGCGCAGCGTCTCGCCGTCCTCACGCACCACGTCCACGGTCTTGCCGTCGACGATGCGGGCCCAGCCGGCCACCACCTGCACGCCCGCCTTGCGCAGCAGTGCGGCCACGCCGCCCGTGAGCTTGGCGACCACGCCCTCTTTCCAGGCCTGCGTGACCGTGAGGTCGATGCCAGCCGCCCCGGCGCGGATGCCCAGCGGCGAATCGCTTGTGGCGCGCCGCACGCGGTCGTATTCATCGGCCGCGTGGATCAGCGCCTTGGACGGGATGCAGCCGATGTTCAAACACGTGCCGCCGGGCGCCATGCCTTCCACCAGCATGGTGGCCACGCCCAGCTGTGCCGCGCGGATGGCGGCCACGTAGCCGCCCGGCCCGCCGCCGATGACGAGCAATGTCGTTGTCTTCGATGCCATCTTCACTCCACGAACAGCAGGGCCGGGGTTTCCAGCAGGGCGCGCACGGCCTGGATGAACTGCGCCGCGTCCATGCCGTCGACCACGCGGTGGTCGAAGGACGAGGACAGGTTCATGAGCTTGCGTCCCACGACCGCGCCGCCGCGGAACACCGGGCGCTCCACGATCTTGTTGACGCCAACAATGGCCACCTCGGGGTGGTTGATCACGGGCGTGGTCACGATGCCGCCCAGCGGTCCCAGGCTGCTGATGGTGATCGTGGAGCCCGACAGCTCGTCGCGCCCGGCCTTGCCGCTGCGGCCGGCCTCGGCCAGGCGGGCGATCTCCTTCGCACAGGCCCACGGGTCCAGCGCCTCGGCATGACGCAGCACGGGCACCAGCAGACCGTTCTCGGTCTGCGTGGCCATGCCCAGGTGGACTGCCTCGTAGCGCGTGACCACGCCGGCGTCGTCGTCGAAGCGCGCATTCATCTGCGGAAAGTCGCGCAGCGCGATCACCAGCGCGCGGGCCAAGAGCGGCAGCAGCGTGAGCTTGCCGCGCGCAGTGCCGTAACGCTCGTTGAGCTGCGCGCGCAGGGCTTCGAGCTCGGTGACGTCGATCTCCTCCACGTAGCTGAAGTGCGGGATGCGGCGCTTGGCCTCCTGCATCTTCTGCGCGATCTTTCGGCGCAGGCCGATCAGGGGCACGGCCTCCTCGCCATGGCGCTGCGCGTAGCCGCTGCCCGCGCTGGGCATGCGCGGCTGGCCGCCCGAGACCAGGTAGACGTCCAGGTCCTCGTGCGTGATGCGGCCGGCCGGGCCGCTGCCGTGCACGAACTGCAGCGCGATGCCGAGCTCCCAGGCGCGCTGGCGCACGGACGGTGAAGCAACCGGCTTCTCGCCGGGCGCGCGCATGGCCACGGGGGCGGCGACCGGTGGGCGCTGCACCGGCGCCTGGGGCGCGCTCGGCGCCGCGTTTGCGGGTGCCGCCACGGGCGCCGCAACAGGGGCGGCCACGCTGGCCGCCGCAGGCACGGCCTTGGCCGCCACGTTGCCCGCGCCTTCGACCTCCAGCCGGATCAACTCGGCACCGACCGCCAGCAGCGCCCCGGGCCGGCCACCCAGTTCGAGCACGGTGCCGGCCACCGGCGACGGGATCTCCACGGTCGCCTTGTCGGTCATCACGTCGGCCAGGATCTGGTCCTCGGCCACGCTGTCTCCGGGCTTCACGCGCCATTCGACCAGTTCCACTTCGGCGATGCCTTCGCCGATGTCGGGCATCTTGATGGTGTAGTGGCCCATGTCAGCTCTCCATCGCGCGTCGGAACGCCGCGCCGACGCGGTCGGGCCCCGGGAAGTACGCCCATTCCTGGGCGTGCGGGTACGGCGTGTCCCAGCCGGTCACGCGCTCGATCGGCGCCTCCAGCTGGTAGAAGCAGTGCTCCTGCACCAGGGCCGACAGTTCGGCGCCGAAGCCGCTGGTCTTGGTCGCTTCGTGCACGATCACGCAGCGGCCGGTCTTCTTGACGGACGCGACGATGGTGTCCAGGTCCAGCGGCCAGATCGAGCGCAGGTCGATGATCTCCGCGTCGATGCCGGTCTCGCGCGCGGCGCACTCGGCCACCCAGGTCATGGTGCCGTAGGTCAGCACGGTGAGCTGGTTGCCGGGGCGGAACACGGCGGCCGACTCCAGCGGCACGCGGTAGTAGCCCTCGGGCACCATGCCAAGCGCATGCTTGGACCAGGGCACGACCGGGCGGTCGTGGTGGCCGTCGAAGGGGCCGTTGTAGAGCCGCTTGGGCTCCAGGAAGATCACCGGGTCGTTGCACTCGATGGCCGAAATCAGCAGGCCCTTGGCGTCATACGGGTTGCTGGGCAGCACGGTGCGCAGGCCGCTCACGTGCGTGAACAGCGCCTCGGGGCTCTGGCTGTGCGTCTGCCCGCCGTAGATGCCGCCGCCGCAGGGCATGCGCACCGTGATCGGGCAGGTGAAATCGCCGGCCGAGCGGTAGCGCAGCCGCGCCGCCTCGGACACGAGCTGGTCGGAGGCCGGGTAGAAGTAATCGGCGAACTGGATCTCCGCCACAGGGCGCAGGCCGTAGGCGCCCATGCCCACGGCCACGCCCACGATGCCGCCCTCGCTGATCGGCGCGTCGAAGCAGCGGGTCTTGCCGTACTTGGCCTGCAGGCCTTCGGTCACGCGGAACACGCCGCCGAAATAGCCCACGTCCTGGCCGAACACGACCACGTCGGGGTCGCGCGCCATCACCACGTCCAGCGCCGAGCGCAGGGCCTGGATCATGGTCATGGGCTTGCTGGCGGTCTCTGCCGTTTCCACCGCCGGGTTCTTGACTTCGGTCAGCATCTCAGGTCTCCAAGGCGCTGGTGCGCCACGCGCAGAACACAACACGGGCATGCAAGCAGCTGGTCGAACGGCCGCGGAGCAGCCCATGCCAGCGCCGCGGAACTGGCTCTGCCAGGCCGCCAGGTGCGCCCCTTGAGGGGAATGGGACTTCTACACGCAGTGAGAAGTCCAAACGGGGTGGTCTCATGTCAGACTCCCAGTTCCTGGCGTTGGCGGCGCAGATGCGCGGGCATGGTCTCGTAGACATCCTCGAAGATCGTCGCGGCGCTCGGGATGTGGCCGTCCAGCAGGCTGCCGTGGCTCTCGGCCTCTTTCTGCGCGGCGGCCACCTCGGCCTCCAGTTCCTTGTGCACCTGCGCGTGCTCCTGCTCGGACCAGATGCCCTGGACGATCAGGTGGCTCTTGAGCCGTTCGATCGGGTCACCGAGCGGGAAGCGCTCCCAGTCGTCGGCCGGCCGGTACTTGGACGGGTCGTCCGAGGTCGAGTGCGCGCCGGCGCGGTAGGTCACCCACTCGATCAGCGTCGGGCCCTGGTTCGTGCGCGCGCGCTCGGCCGCCCACTGCGAGGCGGCGTAGACCGCCAGAAAGTCGTTGCCGTCCACGCGCAGCGAGGCGATGCCGCAGCCCACGCCGCGCGCGGCAAAGGTGGTCGATTCCCCGCCCGCGATCGCCTGGAAGCTCGAGATCGCCCACTGGTTGTTGACCACGTTGAGGATCACGGGCGCGCGGTAGACATGGGCGAAGGTCAGCGCGGTGTGGAAGTCCGACTCGGCCGTCGCACCATCGCCGATCCAGGCCGAGGCGATGCGCGTGTCGCCCTTGATGGCAGACGCCATGGCCCAGCCCACGGCCTGTGGGTACTGCGTGGCCAGGTTGCCCGAGATGCTGAAGAAATCCGCCCGCTTGAACGAATACATCACGGGCAGCTGGCGGCCCTTCATGGGGTCGGCTTCGTTGCTCATGAGCTGGCAGATCAGCTCGACCAGGGACACGTCGTCGCGGCTCAGCAAAAGGCCCTGCTGGCGGTAGGTCGGAAAGTGCATGTCGCCCTTGGCGAGCGCCATGCCCTGTGCCACGGCGATGGCTTCCTCGCCCAGGCACTGCATGTAGAACGAGGTCTTGCGCTGGCGCTGGGCGATGGTCATGCGCGCGTCGAAGATGCGCGTCTTCATCATCGCGCGCAGGCCGCGGCGCAGCTGGGTGCCGTCGATGGCGGGCGCCCAGGGGCCGACGGCCTGGCCGTCGCGGTCGAGCACGCCGATCAGGGCGTAGGCGAGGTCCGCGGTTTCGAAGTGGGAGGTGTCGACCGGCGGTTTGCGGACGGTGCCCGCGCCGGAAATCTGCAGGAAGGAAAAGTCGGTCGCACAGCCAGGTCGCCCGGTGGGCTCCGGCACGTGCAGCCGCAGGGCTGGGTGCTCGCGCATCGATGTCTCCGCACGCGGTGGCGTGCCTGGTTGGTACAGGGCGCGGCCACGGGTAAGCAGCTGGCCCCTGGATGCCGCACGGGTAGGTGCGGCCCAGGCAGTTTACGGGAAGACGTTGCGCGCCGCGTTCAGGCCAGCCGGACCTTGGTGTAGCTGCCGCGGTCCATGTCGACCACCTCCACGCTGAGGTAAGCCTCGAGCCCCGGAGGCAGCGCGCCCAGATGGCCGCGCAACGCATCGGCCACGCGGCGGCTCAGGTCCTTCTTCGCCTCGGGCGTGCGGCCGGCCAGGATGCGCAGCTGCACGTGCAGGTAGCCGCGGCCGTGGTCGGCGAGGCCCACGCGGAAGTGGTCTGCGCGCAGCACGCGGGCCTTGAGGTCGGCCTCGTCCTGCACTTCGGGGCTTTCCGACAGCGCCTGCGTGGTCGAGGCCAGCATGGCGTCGAACGGCAGCGCGCCGAGGTTGGGGGTGTATTCGATGACGATGTGGGGCATGGAAAACGTCTACGCGGATGGCAAATGTCGAGGACCGAAGGACGCCGGCAGCAGTTCGTCCAGGGTGAAGCTGGCCAGCACACCGGCAAGGCCAGCCGAATGCACGCGCGCCGTGCCATCGGCGAACTCGCGGATGCGCTGGCGGCAGTTGCCGCAAGGTGTGATGGGCACGGGGCCATCGCCCACGACCAGGATCTCGGCGATGGCACGGCCGCCGGCCGCGACCATGGCCGCGATGGCGCCGGCTTCGGCGCAGGTGCCGCTCGGGTAGGCCGCGTTTTCGACGTTGCAACCTGCAAACACGCGTCCGTCGGGCGTGGCCAGCGCAGCACCGACCTTGTAGCGCGAGTACGGCGCGTGTGCGTTGGCCTGCGCCGCACGCGCCGCGGCCAGCAACGCCTCGGTCACGAGAAGCCGACCACCGCG
>CAJYRH010000102.1 GCA_913776795.1 uncultured Pseudorhodoferax sp.
GCTGCTGCTGCCGATCTACACCGGCACCTTCATGCCCGCGCTGGCCAACTACGCCATGGCCTTCCTGCCGATCTTTCTGCTGGGGGCGCTGTTCGGCCAGTTGATCGCCGATTCGGGTGCGGCGCACACGCTGTCGCGCTGGATCGTGCGCGTGGTGGTGGTGGTGGCGGCCTGCGCGCTGCTGACGTGCGGCGGCGTGTCGCTGTTCGTCGTGGCTTTCGCGGTGTACCCCATCGCCAAGGACCTGTTCCGCGCGGCCGAGGTGCCCAAGCGGCTGGTACCGGCAAGCATCGCACTGGGCTCGTTCACCTTCACGATGACGGCGCTGCCCGGCACGCCGGCCATCATCAACGCCATCCCATCAAGTACTTCGGCACCAACAGCTTCGCGGCGCCGGGCCTGGGCCTGATCGCCGCCACCATCATGCTGGCCGGCGGGCTGTGGTGGCTGCAGTCGCGGGTGGCCGCGGCGCGCCGTGCCGGCGAGGGCTACGGCCAGCACGAGGACGACGCGGCCGCACTGCCCGCGGGCGAGGCCATCAACACGGCCGAGATGCCGGTGTGGCAGGCCCTGCTGCCGCTGCTGCTGGTGGTGGGCATCAACGCGCTGTTCACCTACGTGGTGTTCCCGGGCATGGACCTCGGCTTCATGCGCGAGGCCTTCCCCAACCTCAATACCGCCACCAGCACCGGCCTGTGGTCGCTGATCGTGGCACTGGCGGCGGCCTGCACGGCGCTGGTGCTCATGCGTCTGGGCCATTGGGCGGACCTGAAGGCCAGCGTGAACAAGGGCGTGTTCGGCTTCATGCTGCCGCTGTTCAACACCGCATCCGAGGTGGGCTACGGCGCGGTGGTGGCCAGCCTGGCGGGCTTCGCCATCATCAAGGAGGCCGTGCTCAACGTGTCGCCCGACAACCCGCTGATCTCGGAAGCCATCGCCATGAACATCCTGGCCGGCATCACCGGGTCGTCGTCGGGCGGCCTCAGCATCGCGCTGGAGGCCCTGGGTGCCGACTACCTGCGCATGGCGCAGGAGGCCGGCATCAGCGCCGAACTGCTGCACCGCGTGGCCGTGCTCGCGGCCGGCGGCATGGACACGCTGCCGCACTGCGGGGCCATCATCACGCTGCTGGCGATCTGCAAGCTGACGCACCGGCAGTCGTACCTCAACATCGCGGCGGTGACGATGGTCTTTCCGCTGGTGGCGCTGGTGACGGTGATTGCATTGGGAACGGCGTTCGGCAGCTTCTGAAGCCGCCGCCTTCCGCGCCCCGGCGCCCGTCCACGGCGCCCGTCCACACCGCCCGGCGCGGACCGGTTCGCCACGGCGCCGGCGCAGGCGGTGCACCGGCGCCGGCGGTGCCCCAGCGCCGCCGATGCCACCGGCGCCGCCGGCGCCGCAGCGCCTCAGCCTGCCTTGCGGCGGCGCATCGCCAGCAGCCCGGCCAGCGCCGCGCCCATCAGGGCCGTCGTCGCCGGTTCGGGCACGGCCGTCACCGACACCGCATCCAGGGACAGGAAGCCGGTCGGGTCGAAGAAATCGAAACTCAGCGTCATGTTCTCCGACGTGGTGAAGCCGGTGAACTGGTAGAGCGTGAAATCGCTCGCCGCGGGGTCGGCCAGCGACAGCAGCGTCTCGCCGCCGAACGTCACCGTGAAGCTGCCCGGCATGCCGCCATCGGGCTGGAACGCGAACGACAGGTTCCACGTCAGGCCGACGCCGCCCACCTCGATGGTCTGCGCGATGCCGCCCGGCGCGACGGAGCCGAAATAGGCGCTGCAGTTGCCCTCGTACACGCTGGTGCCGGGCCCGGCGCACTGGACGCCGTTGAACTCGGCGTCTCCGGTCTGCACCCAGCCGGAGAAGTCGCCGGCCTCGAACCCGCCATTGGTGACAAGGTTGGCCTGCACGGGCGCCGCGAAAGCCGCCGTGGCCGCCAGCACCATGCCAGCGATCGACGCGTTGATTTTCTTCATGCTCATTTCCTTCAATAGACAAACAGAACGGGGTTGGGTGGCCATCAGACCGCGGTGACCGTGACGCGGCCACCCTGGTAGGAGATGCGGTACTGCCGCCCGCTCGCCTCGAAGCGCGCGCCCTCGGGCAGGCCCGCAAAGGTGCCGAGGATGCTGCTGGCCTGGATCAGCGTGTAGGTGTCGCCCGGGTTGGGCGCCACCGGCACGGCCATGCTCAGGCTGCCGCCCAGTGCCACGGTGCCCGAAGCCACCAGCCGCGAGGACACCCCACCCGGCTTGAGCGTGGCCGCGAACCAGCCACCCATGCCGATCTTGGCGCTGCTGGCGCGCAGCACATCGCCCGCGGCCACCGTGACATCGGCCACCACGCCGGTGACGCCCGCGGCCTCCGTCTCGGTGACGCCGGGCGACAGCACGCCGCCGCTCATCACGGCAATGGCGCCCGCCACCGTGCCCGTGCCGCCCAGCGTGCCGCCGTTGGTGACGGTGACGCCCGAACCGTTGGTGCCCACCACCGACAGCTTGCCGCCCGCCACCGTGGAGCCGCCCGCATAGCTGTTGGTGCCCGTGAGGATCAGCGTGCCGCTGCCGGTTTTCGTCAGCGAGGCCGTGTACTGCCCGCGGTCGATCTTGCTCTGGATGTGCGCCGCGCGCGCGTCCATCCACTCCTTGCGCCAGGCCACCGCGTCGGCGTAGGGGATCTTGTCGTAGGTCTCGGGCCGGCCGTTGGTGATGGCGCGGATGGCCGGGTCGTTCAACAGGCCCTGGACCACGAACGCCTGCGGGTTGAGCGTGCCGTTCTGGTTCAGCACGTTGGGGCCGAAGGGGCCGGCCAGGGCGATGCCCTGCTGCTTGTAGCTGGCCAGCCACTGGCGGTCTTCCTGCTCGCGCTGCTTGATGGCGATCTGGCCGATGTCGTTGGACCAGACATCCAGCGCGGCCTTGCTCATGGTGTAGACCATGGGGCTCAGGAACTGGCCCGGCCCGTGCACGCCCTTGGCCAGATCGGGGATGCCCCAGCCCCAGCGCTCGTCCGGCAGGCCGTCGGGTGCGGTCCAGGCGATGGAGGCGCCGGTGGGCGAGGTCTGGCCCGTGCCCAGGAAGCGCGTGCGGTCGGACATCCGGTTGTTGGCCGTGGTCAGCATCAGGTCACGCACCTGCTTGGCATCCATGCTTGGAAAGCGCGAGAGCAACACCCCCATGACGGCGGTGGCGACCGGCGTGGCCGGCGACGTGCCGTTGGAGTTGGAATAGGTGGCGTCGCCGCCGCTGCCCGTGGTGCGCACGCTGTTCGACGGGGTCGACACCGACCACCACTTGGCCAGCCCCGCCTCGTTGTAGCCGAACTGCTTGGTGTATTCCGGGTTGGCCGCCGTCGGCGGCTGCACGCCGCCCACCGCCACGAACTGGCTCTCCGCCAGCGGGTTGAACAGCGGGTACGCCGGGCGGAAGTAGGGGTTGCTCCAGTCGTTGTTGCCGGCCGAGCGCACGTTGACGGTGCCGGTGACCTTGATGGCCTCCCAGATCGCATCCATGAACGAGCGCCCCGGGTAGGCCGGGTTGTACTGGATGCCGCCGGCCGAGTAGGTCTTCTTGGTGAAGAAGTACTGGTACTCCAGATCCTTGAAGGTCTCGTTCGGGATCATGGTCGCCATCGCGGCGGGGTTGGTGCTGTCCTTGCCGGCGATCTGGTAGGCATTGGCCAGGTTGCCGTTGGCACCCAGGTCGTTGCCCGACCCGTCGAACTGCGTGCGGTTCAGGGTCTGGACATAGGAGCCCCAGCTGCTGTTGATCACCTGGGCGCCGGCATCCACCAGGGCCTTGTTGGCCGTGTACCAGTACACGTAGTCGTGGAAGGGGCCGTGCGACTGCGTGTCGGACCCGCCCGTCTTGGCCACCACCATCTTCGAGGCGAAGGCGATGCCGTGCTGGTCCAGGCCATCGCGGATGCCGGAGGTCACGCCCAGCATGCCGGTGCCGTGCGAATAGTCGCTGGTTCTCGCCTGATCGCCATCCACCACGAAGGACTCACCCGCCGTGAACGGGTTGCCCGGCGTGGGCGTGCTGCGGTAGCCGAAGCCCGAGGTGGCGAAGACGCCGCTGGCCCGCACCGGCGCGATCAGCGGCGTCTGGAACCCCACGTGCGTGGTGCGGTAGCCCGAATCCATCATGCCCAGCGTGACGCCCTGGCCGTAGTAGCCCAGCGCGTAGGCCGTGGACGCGTTGACGGCGACGAGCTGCCACGGCGCCGTGATGGCCGTGCCACCGCCCAGCGTGCCGAAGTAGGTGCCGTACTCGGGCGTCTCCCAGCTGGCCTTGGCGCCGGGCACTTCGGCCGCGCTGCGGGCGACGAAGCCGGGGTCGCCGGGGTAGGACCACTGGTTGGCGGCGGCCGGTGCGGCCATCACGGCCAGCAGCGACAGGCAGGCCAGTTGCACGTGCATGTTCTTCAGCGCTGGCCGTGTGGAGCGTGGGCGCCGTGCGCGCGCTGTGCGCCGTGTGCCATTGCTGCGAATTTCCTGGTACATCCCTGATCCCTCAATTGACGTTGGACTTGGCGGGCTGCCACGCGCAGCGGACATGCCGCGCAAGGCCGGTGCGCGCATGCAGCCCTTATAGAGGACAAGACCCTCGTGGCCAGTACCGCACGATCCGTGCCATTGGCATGAACTCCGTTCGCATGGCATCGCACAGGTCATCACAGGCCGCCGCGCCCGGGGAGAGCGCCATGCGTATGCCCGCTGCACGGGTGCCTGCACATGCATCTTGGGAGACAAACGGGGCGCTCGGCGCTGCGGTGCAACGTAAGCGGCCGGCCGAGCTGAAGTCTTGACTGGCAAATCGGTGGCCTCGGCACCACGCCGGACAATGGACGGTTTTCCGAACGGCGAGCACTGGTGCGTTCGGCCGCCCGAACGAGAGTCAGGGGCACTTTGAATGACCTCTGCCTCAGCTGTCTTCCAATGGACTTAGGGACGGCAGCTGGACGTTCTAACTATGCGCAGTAGTGTCGAATGGTGCTTGCCGGCATCTCGGGAATAGCGCCGCAAGGCCGAACGCGCCACGCAATTCGGTTGACGCAATGCCGGGCGGCATCTCCATAAATTGATGGAGAACCGGCGCTGCTAGGTTGCAAACCCGCACAAATACCTCATAGGATTGTTGCACAAGGTTTCTAAATTGACATCTGCATAGGAAGTCAAGATTGCAAGACGGTGCCAATCCAGCGCGGCCAACGTCTTGAGATCGGAAGAGCACA
>CAJYRH010000103.1 GCA_913776795.1 uncultured Pseudorhodoferax sp.
GCATCTCAGCCGGCCGCCTCGGGCGGACGGTCGTTCTCGATCCAGACCTTGGTCGGCCCGCCCACGCGCGAGAGCTGCATGTGGTACTCGTAGCGTGTCGGGTGGTACAGGCCCGTCAGGAACTGCACGGGCCGGCCGTCCGCGTCGAAGGCCACGCGCGACACGCGCAGCAGCGGGGTGCCTGGTGGCACGCCCAGCGCCTGCGCCACATGCAGGTCCGCGAGTGCCGCGCCCAACGTCTGCTCGGCCGATTCCACCTGCACGCCGTGCTGCTCGAGCGCGACCAGCATCGGGACGTCCTGCAGTGTGGGCTTGTCGACCGCGTCGGCCAGGTCGGCCGGCAGGAACACCTCGGTGTAGGCGATGGGCTGTCCCTTGAACTTGCGCACGCGCACGACCTTGAGCACACGGCTGCCGGGGGCCACGCGCAGCGCCTCGGCCGCGTGCGAGGGCGCTGGCAGCAGGCGCCGCTCCAGCACCGCCACGCGCGTGCGGCGGCCCATGTTCACGATGTTGTCCAGCAGGCCGCCGCGCAACCGCAGATGGCGCGGCGGCTCGGCCTGCGAGGCCGGCAGCGTGCCCTTGCCGCGCAGGCGCACCACGAGGCCTTCCTCTTCCAGCCGGGCCAGCGCGGAGCGGATGGTCACGCGCGCCACGCCGAACTCCTCGGCCAGCTGGCGCTCGCCCGGCAACGGCAGGCCCTTCTCGTAGACGCCGGTCTTCAGGCGCTCGCGCAGCACCAGCCGTACCTGGTGAAAGCGCGGCAGGGGGGCATCGGGCGTCGTCATGGGGCCACTGTACGCGGCTGGTCCATACGCGGCCGGTCCATACGCGGCCGGTGTCCGCGGCCGCCCGGCGCTCACGCGTAGCGCTTGCCCTGCGCCAGCATCTCGGGCGTGCCGATGAGCTGGTTGAGCTGGTCGAACTGCAGCATCTGCGGCCACCAGGGTTCGGTCGTGCCGTGCTGGCGCAGGCTGGCCAGGTAGCCCTGCAGCGCGAAGCTCAGCGCGCGCACCGTGCCGCCCGGGAAGATGGCGATGCGGTAGCCCAGCGCCTGCAGCTCGGCGGCCGGCAGGATGGGCGTCTTGCCGCCTTCGACCATGTTGGCCAGCATGGGCGCGCGCGGCGCCAGGCGCTCGAGGGCCGTGGCCATGTCGGCCGGCGTGCGCAGGGCTTCGACGAACAGCACGTCGGCACCGGCATCGGCGTAGCGGTCGGCCCGGTCCAGCGCGGCGGCCAGTCCCTCGACGGCCACGGCATCGGTGCGGGCCACGATCAGCGTGTCGGGGCTGCGGCGCGCGTCCACGGCCGCACGGATCTTGCCGGCCATCTCGGTCGCGGCGATCAGCGTCTTGCCGTCCAGGTGGCCGCAGCGCTTGGGGCTGGTCTGGTCTTCCAGCTGGATGGCGCTGGCGCCAGCGCGTTCGAGCAACCGCACCGTGCGTTGCACGTTGAGCGCATTGCCGAAGCCGGTGTCCGCATCGACGACGAGGTGCAGGTCCACGCGCTCGCGGATGCTGCCCGTCACATGGGCCACGTCGTCCAGCGACAGCAGGCCGATGTCGGGCCGGCCGAAGCGCGTGTAGGCGATGGAGGCGCCCGACAGGTAGGCGGCGTCGAAGCCGGCCTGCTGCACGAGCAGGGCGGAGAAGGCATCGTAGACACCAGGGGCGGTGACGATGTCCGGCGATTGCAGCCGGGTCTTGAGCGAGGTCATGCGGTGGTGGTGGCGGCGCGCTGCGCGGCCAGGCGTTGGGCGAGGTGGGGCACCAGGCCGCCGGCGCGGACCATGGCGACGAGGTGGGCGGGTGGCGGCACGCAGGCCAGCGCGCGGCCGCTGTGCTGGTCGTGGACGGTGGCGCTGTCCAGGTCGCAGGCCACTGGCGCGCCGGCCGCCACCGTGGGCGCCTGGTCGCAGACCAGCAGCGGCAGGCCCAGGTTGAAGGCGTTGCGGTAGAAGATGCCCGAGAACGACTGCGCGACCACGCAGGCGATGCCCAGGTGGCGCAGCACCTCGGCCGCCTGCTCGCGCGAGGAGCCGGCGCCGAAGTTGCGGCCTGCGAACAGGATGTCGCCGGCGCGCGCCTCCGCCGCGAAGCGCGGCTCCACCGACTCCAGGCAGTGCCGCGCGATCTCGGCGATCGGCAGCTTCATGTAGCGGCCCGGGGCCAGCAGGTCGGTGTTGAGGTCGTCGCCGAACAGCCAGGCCTGGCCGGTCGCGGGGTGGAATTGCGTGTTCATGTCTGTCGTCCATGGTGCTGGCGCGTCATGTGCGCAGCACGGAGCCGGCGCGCGAGCCACTGCTCCGAAGGCCGCGGAGCAGGCCATGCCAGCAGACGCCGCGGAACTGGCTCTGCCAGGCCGCTGGCGGCGCCCCTCGAGGGGGATGGGATGGCGACACGAAGTGAGCCAGCCCAACGGGGTGGTATCACGTCAGCATCTCCCGCGGGTCGGCCACGCGGCCGGCGACGGCCGAGGCGGCCACCGTCCAGGGCGAGCCCAGATAGATCTGCGCCTGGGCCGAGCCCATGCGGCCCTTGAAGTTGCGCGCCGTGGTGCTGATGGCCACCGTGTCGTCGCCGAAGGTGTGGGCGCCGTAGCCGGCGCAGGCGCCGCAGCCCGTGGGCAGCAGCTCGGCACCGGCCTCTTGCAGCGCGCCCAGCACGCCTTCGTCGGCAGCCTGCCGCTGGTCCTGCAGGCTGGCAGGTGCCACCAGCAGGCGCACGCCGCGCGCCACCTTGCGCCCGCGCAGCACCTGGGCCGCCATGCGCAGGTCTTCCAGCTTGGCGCCCGTGCAGGCGCCGACGTAGGCGAGGTTGATGGCGGTGGCGGCCAGCGCGTCCACGTCGTGGCCCTGGGCCGGGCTGTGCGGCGCGGCCACCTGGGGCGCCAGCAGGGCGGCATCGAAGCGGTGCTCGGCCAGCAGCGGCGCACCGGCGTCGGTGTGCCAGGGCCCGGTATCGACCTCGCCGGCACCGGCCTGCGCGAGCCAGGCCTGCGTGGTCGCGTCGGGCGCCACCAGGCCGGCCTGGCCGCCGAGTTCGGCCGTCATGTTGGCCAGCGTCATCCGCTCCTGCATGGGCAGGGCCTGCACCGCGCCGCCCGCGTACTCCACGGCCTGGTACTGGCCGCCCTCCATGCCGAAGCGCCGGCACAGGTACAGCATCATGTCCTTGGCCGAGACACCGGCCGCCAGCCGGCCGTCCCAGACCATGCGGATGGTGTGCGGCACCTGCAGCCAGATCTCGCCCGTCACGAGCACGCCCAGCATGTCGGTGGCGCCCACGCCGAACATGTAGGCGCCGAAGGCCCCGCCCGTGGGCGAATGGCTGTCGCCGCCCACGGCGAACATGCCGGGGCGCAGGTAGCCCTTCTGCGGCACGACCACGTGGCAGATGCCCTCCATGTCGTGGAAGCGGGACACGCCGGCCTCGCGCACCCAGTCGCGCGCGATCTGCACGATGGCCTGGCTGTCGGCGTCGTGGGCGGGCACATAGTGGTCGGTCACCACCACCACCTTGTCGGGATCCCAGACCTTGGCGCCGAGTTTTTCCAGCATCGGCCTGACGCGGCGCGGGCCGCCCGAGTCGTGCATCATGGCCAGGTCGACCCGGCAGGTCACGGTCTCGCCCGGCGTCACCTGCGGCAGGCCGGCGGCGCGTGCCACCAGCTTTTGCGCCAGCGTCTGCGGTGCGGTCATGGAGTTCATTCGACCGTGGCGCCCGAGGCCTTGATGATCTTGGCCCAGTCCTGCACGTCCTGCGCCACGAACCTGGCGAACGCGTCGGGCGTCATGTCGACGGCGCTTGCGGCCTCGGTGTGCATGCGCTCCTGGTAGGCGGGCGACTCGACGGCCTTCTTGACCGCGGCGTACAGGCGGTCCGTCGTCTCCTTGGGCATCTTTGCCGGGCCGAACAGGCCGAACCAGGCCTGGGACTCGAAGCCCTTGACCGTCTGCGCCAGCGGCGGCACGCCCGGGAACTGCGGCAGCGCCTCGCGGCTGCTCACGCCCAGCAGCTGGATGGAGCCGGTCTTCTGGTGCGGCAGCACGTTGACCGTGCTGGCGAACATCAGGTCCACGGTGCCGGCCAGCACGTCGGCCAGCGCCGGGCCCGTGCCCTTGTACGGCACGTTCACGATGTCGGTGCCCGTCACCATCTTGAACTGCTCGCTCGCCAGGTGCAGCGAGGAGCCCTGCGCGCCGATGGCGAAGTTGAGCTTGCCGGGATTCTTCTTGGCGTAGGCGATCAGGCCGGCGGTGTCGTTGAACGGCAGGCCCTTGCGTGCGATCAGCACGCTCGGCACCCGGGCGACCATGGTGATGGGCGTGAAGTCCTTGACCGGGTCGAAGCCCAGGTTCTTGTACAGCGTGGCGTTGATGGTGTGGCCGGTGAAGCTCATGAGCAGCGTGTTGCCGTCCGGCGGAGCCTTGGCGACGAAGCTGGCGGCGATGTTGCCGCCGGCACCGGCGCGGTTCTCGACGACCACGGGCTGGCCCAGCGTGTCGCCCACCATGCGGCCGATCACGCGCGCCAGCGTGTCGGTGGTGCCGCCGGCCGGGCTGCCGACGACGATGGTGATGGGGCGGCCCTGGGCGGTCGCCGCGAGCGGGGCGATGGCCGAGGCGGCCAGCAGCAGCGCGGACAGTGCGCCGCGGCGCGTGGGCAGGAAGGGCATGGCGTCTCCGGATGTGGGGGGAATGCCCGCATCCTAAGCAGGCCCTGCCCCGCACTCAATGGAACCTGCTGGTCCTGTCGTGCGGACCAGCTGCGCCTGCCGTGCCTCCCGTCAGGCCGCGCGGCCGACCAGGGCCACCGCGAACACCAGCGTGCCCAGCGCCAGGTTCAGCGCGACCAGCTGGCGCACCGTGCCCAGCTGCGCGCCGGCCTGCGGCCACTGCCTGTCGGCCACGGCGCGGCGCATGCGCGGGAACACGCGCCCGCGGATGTAGCCATAGACCACCGTCATCACGAGCGCCAGCGCGAACATGGCGTGGATGCGCCAGTGCGCGCCGCGAAAGCCGCCCACGGCCATGAACATGGCCATGCCGCTGATCCACAGCGCGGCCAGCGCGATGTCCACCCCGCGCAGGAAGCGGCCCAGCGCCGCCGCCATGAACGGCAGGCGCAGGGGCGGCTCGAGCATGGCGGCCGCGGTCGGCCGCACGGCCAGGTGCATGGTGGCCATGCCGCCGACCCAGAAGGCGGCACCGGCCAGGTGCACGAAGAGGAGGAGGGCGTAGGTCGTGGGGTTCATGGGGGCGATGATCGCGCATGCGCCCGCGGCGCTGCCGTGCGACGCCGGTTCGCGCACGCGGGGCAAGGCCATCGCCGGCCGTTACCATGCGGCGGCTGTCATCCGGTCGAGGGGTTCCATGGCGCTGTTCCGCCGTCTTCCTAGTCTTTTGCTGTGCGCCGCGCTAGCCGTGCCGGCGCTGGCGCGCC
>CAJYRH010000104.1 GCA_913776795.1 uncultured Pseudorhodoferax sp.
CAGGCACTGGCGCCGCCGGACCTGGGGCCGCTTCGGCGGCAGCCGGTTCCGGCGCAGGCGTTTTTTTCTTGAAGAAACTGAACATTTGGGGCGTTCTTAGAATCGGATCATTCTATGAAACGCATTCTTTCTGCGTGCACCACGGCCTTCGCGCTGGCCTGGGCGGCACCCGGGCTGCAGGCCCAGACAGCACCCTCAGCGCCTTCCGCGGCAGCCGGCGCCAGCGCCGTATCTGCCACCCAGCAGTTCCAGTTGGCCAACGGCATGACGCTGATCGTCAAGCCCGACCGGCGCTCGCCCACGGCGGTGCACATGGTCTGGCTGCGCGTGGGCAGCATGGACGAGGTGGACGGCACCAGCGGCGTCGCCCATGCGGTGGAGCACATGATGTTCAAGGGCACGGAGCGGCTCCAGCCGGGCGAGTTCTCGCGCCGCGTGGCAGCCATCGGCGGCTCCGAGAACGCCTTCACCTCGTACGACTACACCGGCTACTACCAGCAGATCCCGGCCGGCCGGCTCGAGGACGTGATGCGGCTGGAGGCCGACCGCTTCGCCCACAACCGCTGGGCCGACGACGAGTTCACGCGCGAGCTGGCCGTCATCAAGGAAGAGCGGCGCATGCGCACCGACGATGCGCCGCGCGCGCGGCTGTACGAAGCGCTCTATGCCATGACCTACCAGGCCGCACCCTACCGGCGGCCCATCATCGGCTGGATGGGCGACCTGGACAGCCTGACGGCCGACGACGTGCGCCGGTTCTACCGCCAGTGGTACGTGCCGGCCAACGCCGCCGTGGTCATCGTGGGCGACGTGGACGTGGCCCAGGTGCGGGCGCTGGCCGAGCGCATCTACGGCGCCATCCCGGCAGCCTCCGTGCCGGGCCGCAAGCCGCGCGAGGAGCCCGTGCAGCGCGGCATCCGCCGGCTGGAACTGAAGGCGCCGGCCGAACAGTCCTACCTGGCCATGGCCTTCAAGGTGCCCAAGCTCACGACGCTGGAGGCCAGCGACGACGCGCTGGCGCTGACCGTGCTGTCGGCCGTGCTCGACGGCTACCCTGGTGCCCGCCTGGAACGCGCGCTGACCCAGGGCCCCGACCGCCTGGCCGACAGCGCCGGCGCCAGCAACGGCCTCATGGGTCGCGGGCCGCAGCTGTTCTTCCTGGACGGCGTGCCGGCGCCGGGCAAGACCACCGAGCAGCTGGAGGCGGCGCTGCGCGAGCAGGTCGCCCGCGTGGCGCGCGAAGGCGTCAGCGCGGCCGAGCTCGCGCGCGTGAAGACGCAGTGGGTGGCCGGCCAGGTCTACAAGCGCGACTCGCTGTTCAACCAGGCGCGCGAACTCGGCAGCCAATGGGCCACCGGCTTCGCTCCCGATTTTTCCGACCGGCTGATCGAGCGCTTGCGCCAGGTCACGGCCGAGCAGGTGCAGGCTGTGGCGGCGCGCTACTTCGGCGACGACCAGCTCAACGTGGCCGTGCTGCGGCCGCAGCCCGTCGACCCGGCCTCCCGCAAGAACGCGCCCGCCGGTGCGCGCCAGGCCCCCACCAGCGAGCCGAGCCGATGAACAAGCTGATTTCTTCCGCGCGGCTGTCCCTGGCCGCATCCCTGCTCGTGGCCGCCGGCTGGGCCAGTGCCGCCATTCCGTTGCAGCGCTGGACCCAGTCCAACGGCGCCGAGGTCTACCTGGTGGAAAGCCCCGGCATTCCGATGGTCGACGTGCAGCTCGACTTCGATGCCGGCTCGCGCCGCGACCCGACGGCCCAGGCCGGTCTGGCCGATGCCACGGCGGGGCAGGCCAACAAGGGCATCGCTGCGCAGGGCAAGGAGCCGGCGCTGGACGAGAACGCGCTGGGCGAAGCCTGGGCCGACCTGGGCGCCTCCTTCGGCGCCAGCGCCAGCCGCGACCGCATGAGCTTCTCGCTGCGCACGCTGACCTATCCGGACCTGCTGCCCAAGGCCGTCGCGCTGGCGGCGCGCCAGCTCGGCACGCCGGCCTTCGATGCCGCGGTGTGGCAGCGTGACCGCGAGCGCATCGGTGCGGCGCTGCGCGAGTCCTACACCCGGCCGGGCCCGGTGGCGAGCCGGGCCTTCCAGGAGCTGGTCTACAGCGGCCATCCCTATGGCCGCGAGACCACGGAGCAGACCCTGGCCGCCATCTCGGTCGACCAGCTGCGCGCCTTCTACGCCCAGAGCGTCCTGCCCTGCCGCGCCAAGGTCAGCGTGGTGGGCGCCGTCACGCGCCAGCAGGCCGACCAGCTGGTGCAGGACCTGCTCTCCCGGCTGCCGCAGACTGCCTGCGCGCCGTTGCCCGCGGTCGGCGAGGTGCCAGCGCTGGCCAAGGCCGAGGAGCGCCGCATTCCGTTCGCCTCCAACCAGGCCCAGGTGCTGATCGGCCAGCCCGGCATCAAGCGCGACGATCCGGACTTCTTCGCCGTGCTCGTGGGCAACCACATCCTGGGTGCCGGCGGCTTCACCTCCCGCCTCACGCACGAGGTGCGCGAGAAGCGCGGGCTCACCTACGGTGTGTCCAGCGACTTCTCGCCGGGCCGCCATGCGGGCGCGTTCACGGTCGGCCTGCAGACCCGCGCCGACCAGGCCAGCGCCGCCATCGCCGTGGCGCGCGAGACGCTGGCGCGCTTCGTCGCCGAAGGACCGACCGAGGCGGAGCTCAAGGCCGCCAAGGACAACCTGGTCGGCGGCTTCGCGCTGCGGCTGGACAGCAACCGCAAGCTGCTCGGCAACGTGGCCAACATCGCCTGGAACGGCCTGCCGCTGGACTACCTGGACACCTGGACGCAGCGCGTGGAAGCCGTCACGACGGCGCAGATCCGCGCCGCGTTCGCGCGCATGCTGCAGCCCGAGCGCATGGTCACGGTGGTGGTCGGCGGCGCCTGAGCGGCTCAGCCGAGCGCCGCACGCGCCGCCGCCAGCACCGCACGGCCGAGACCGTCGAGCAGCGCCGAGGCGGCACGCGCGTGCTGCCAGTACAGCGGCACGTCCAGTGGCGTGCCCGGCACCAGCTCCACCAGCCGGCCGGCCGCCAGCAGCGGCTGTACCAATGGCAGCGGCTGCATGCCCCAGCCCATGCCGGCCAGGCCGGCCTCGATGAAGGCCTGCGGCGAGGGCAGCAGATGGCAGGGCAGCGGCACTGCCTTGCGGCACTGCCGCCGCACCCAGCGAGCCTGCAGCTGGTCCTTGCGGTCGAACAGCAGGCTGGGCGCCAGCGCCAGGCTGCGGGCCTGTACCCCGTCGGCAAAATGCCGGGCGATGAAGTCCGGGCTGGCCACGGCCAGGTAGCGCAGCGTGCCCAGCGCCTGGCTGTTGCAGCCGGCAGCGGGCTTGGCCAGCGCCGTGACGGCCGCCAGCACGGCACCACTGCGCAGGCGCTCGGCCGTGTGGTCCTGGTCGTCCACGGTGAGCTCCAGCAGCACCGGTGCCGTGGCCGCGTACCGTGCGGCGGCCGGCGCGAACCAGCTGGCCAGGCTGTCCGCGTTCACGGCCACGGGCAGGCGCGCACGTTCGGCGGTCGACGCGGCCACCGGCAGCACG
>CAJYRH010000105.1 GCA_913776795.1 uncultured Pseudorhodoferax sp.
CTACATCGAAATGTTCTACAACCCCAAGCGGCGCCACGGCACCGCCGGCGGCACTTCGCCAGTAGAGTTCGAACGACGCCATTCCCAACGGCTCACGGGTGTCTAGGAAACCCGGGTCGATTCAACCTTTCGCGTGCACCGGGACGCACCGATGGCGTGCAGTGCAGCACACAAGATGGCGTCTGTGCACTTCATTGGTGTTTGCCGTGATGCGCCGATGTCCGACAACTGCTATATTGCTGCAGTGCAACAATGCTCGTTGCATACCCCTTCCGCTTCTTTCACCCTGCGATGCTGTACCAGATCTACGAAGCCCAGCGCTCTCTGATGGAGCCATTTGCCGAATTTGCAAATGCTGCCTCCAAGATGTTCGGCAACCCCGCGTCGCCGTTGGGCCATAACCCCTTCGCTCAGCGCGTGGCCGCCGGCTACGACCTGCTGTACCGGCTCGGCAAGGACTACGAGAAGCCCGTGTTCGGTCTGCAGACCGTCGACGTCGGCGGGGTGGATGTGGCCATCCATGAGCGCGTGGAACTCAACAAGCCGTTCTGCGAACTTCGACGATTCAAGCGCTTCACCGACGACAGCGCCACCCTTTCGACTCTTAAGGGCCAGCCCGCCGTGCTGGTCGTGGCCCCGCTGTCAGGCCACTACGCCACGTTGTTGCGAGACACCGTCAAGTCCATGTTGGGCGGCCACAAGGTCTACATCACCGATTGGAAGAACGCGCGGACCGTACCGCTGTCGGACGGTGAATTCCATCTGGACGACTATGTCAACTACGTCCAGGAGTTCATTCGACACCTGCAGTCGGTCTACGGCGACTGTCATGTGATGAGCGTGTGCCAGCCCACAGTTCCTGTGCTCGCGGCCGTCTCGTTGATGGCCTCGCGCGGCGAGCGCCTTCCGCTGTCCATGACCATGATGGGCGGTCCGATCGACGCACGGAAGTCGCCGACCGCCGTGAACAACCTGGCCATGAACAAGAGCTTCGAGTGGTTCGAGAACAACGTGATCTACCGCGTGCCGCAGAACTTCCCGGGTGCCGGCAGGCGCGTGTACCCGGGCTTCCTTCAGCATGCGGGCTTTGTCGCAATGAACCCCGACCACCACGCCAAAAGCCACTACGATTACTTCGAGCACTTGCTGCAGGGCGATGACGTTGGTGCGGAAAGCCACCGCAAGTTCTACGACGAGTACAACGCAGTGCTCGACATGGATGCCGACTATTACCTGGAGACCATCGCCACGGTCTTCCAGGACTTCAAGCTTGTCAACGGCACATGGCAGGTGCGCAGCCCCGAAGGCGTGTCTGAACTGGTGCGGCCGCAAGACATCAAGGGGTGCGCCCTGCTGACCATCGAAGGAGAGCTCGACGACATTTCCGGCTCAGGCCAGACTGCCGCCGCGCACGACCTGTGCACAAGCATCGCCGCTGCTCAACGCGAGCATTTCGAGGTCAAGGGCGCGGGCCATTACGGCATCTTCAGTGGCAGGCGGTGGCGCGAACTTGTCTACCCGAAGGTGCGCGACTTCATCGTGGTGCACAACCATGGTGCCAAGCCCAGCACCGCCCGCAGCGCTACCGTGGCGCGGACCTCGGCGGCGCGCGCTGCCAAGAAGACGCGCACGGCTTGAGCCACGTGCACGCATCCGCCCAGTGCGTGCTGGACGCCCTGCCGCAAACGCAATGCACGCGTTGCGGCTATCCGGATTGCGCTGGCTATGCGCAAGCCATCGCCGACGGACAGGCTCCCATCAACCGCTGCCCTCCCGGCGGCGCGGAGGGCGTGCAGCGGCTCGCGCAGATCACAGGGCAGCCGCTGTTGACACTCGATCCGACGTACGGCACGGAGGGTCCACGCCAGATGGCATTTGTCGACGAAGGGTGGTGCATCGGCTGCACGCTGTGCATCAAGGCTTGCCCAGTGGACGCGATCATCGGCAGCAACAAAGCCATGCACACGGTGCTGGAAGCGCATTGCACAGGCTGCGAACTCTGCGTTCCAGTCTGTCCGGTGGACTGCATTCGGCTTGAACCGGCGTCCGGCGATTCGACCGGCTGGTCCGCCTGGTCGCAGGTCCAGGCAGCAAACGCCCGCGCACGGTACGCACAGCGTCAGTCGCGCAGTCAGCATCATGGACCTGTGCAACTGGCATCGAGTCCAGAACCGGCTAACGTCGCTTCGGCATCCAATGATCCTCGGCGTGCCGTCGTCGAGGCCGCCATAGCCCGCGCCCGTGCCCGCCGCGCGCAGAACTGAACCGGTGCAGTACTGGCCCCAAAAGACAAACGGGTTACGCAATTGCTCGCGTAACCCGTTTAGATTTGGCGGAGTGGACGGGACTCGAACCCGCGACCCCCGGCGTGACAGGCCGGTATTCTAACCAACTGAACTACCACTCCTGGCAGGTAGCTTCGGCGCCTCTCGACAACCCAAGCGCTACAAACTTGGCGACCCTTCATGGTTTGAACCCCGTTACCCCCGCGAAATCGCGGGCTAAACAGACAGGGTCGAATCCTAAAACTGGTCGGTCTGCATTGATCAACAGCGCACTTGGTGGAGGTAAGCGGGATCGAACCGCTGACCTCTTGCATGCCATGCAAGCGCTCTCCCAGCTGAGCTATACCCCCTTGGGCGGCTGTTCATCATCAAAATAAAACGGGCTTCAACATCGCTGCTGTAGCCCGTTCATTTCCCGAAGGAAACTTGGCGGAGTGGACGGGACTCGAACCCGCGACCCCCGGCGTGACAGGCCGGTATTCTAACCAACTGAACTACCACTCCTGGTAGGTAGCTTCGGCGCCTTGCGGCAACCCAAGCGCTACGAACTTGGCGACCCTACGGGGATTCGAACCCCGGTACTCACCGTGAAAGGGTGATGTCCTAGGCCTCTAGACGATAGGGTCAAAACCTGTGGACAAATCCAACCGATAGAACTGACAACTTACTTGGTGGAGGTAAGCGGGATCGAACCGCTGACCTCTTGCATGCCATGCAAGCGCTCTCCCAGCTGAGCTATACCCCCTTGGGTAGTTGTCAATTTTTTGACGCTGCTGCAGCCTTAAAAACTGCTTACCTCATCAACTATCGAGCCTCAAATTATAGAACGCTTTTCAAGCAGCTCGCAACCGCTCGACCACATTTTTTTGGGTTGACAGAGCGAGCACAGCGTCAAGAGATGGCGTCTGCGCAGTCCCCATGACCAAGATGCGGACGGGCATCGCCAATTGCGGCATCTTGAGGCCATGTGCGACCAGAACCTCCTTGAGCGCCGCAGCAATGGCCGGCTTCTCCCACGCGACGCTCTCCAACTGGTCGGCCAGCGCCGCAATCGCCGGCCGCACTGCATCGGTCACGTACTGGGCAATTTCCTCGGCATTTGGCTGCACGCCGCGGTAGAACGCCGCGGCCCAGGCGGCCAGCGCCACCGTGGTGTCGCAGCGGTCCTTGAACAGGCCACAAATCGCAGGCAGGCGCTCGTCGGCGGCGATGCCCTGCTTGCCCAACTGCTCGGCCACCAGCGGCGCGAGCACGTCGTCGGCCGTGATCTTCAGGTGCTGCGCATTCACCCAGCGCAGCTTGGCCTCGTCGAACTGGGCAGCGCTGCGGCCCAGGTGGTCCAGGTCGAACCACTCCAGGAATTGCGCGCGGCTGAAGATCTCCTCATCGCCGTGGCTCCAGCCCAGGCGCGCGAGGTAGTTGACCATGGCGTCGGGCAGATACCCTTCGTCTCGGTACTGCGTGACGGGCTTGGCGCCGTTGCGCTTGCTCATCTTCTCGCCCTGCTCGTTCAGCACAGTAGGCAGGTGCGCGTAAAGCGGTGGTTCCTTCCCGAGCGCGCGGAAGATGTTGATCTGGCGCGGCGTGTTGTTGACATGGTCGTCGCCACGGATGACATGGGTGATCTCCATGTCGATGTCGTCGACAACCACGCAGAAATTGTAGGTTGGCGTGCCGTCCGGCCGTGCGATCACCAGGTCGTCGAGCTCGTCGTTGCGGATCTCGATGCGGCCCTTGACCTTGTCGTCCCACACGACGGAACCGCCCTGTGGGTTCTTGAACCGCAGCACGGGCTGTACCCCGTCAGGCACCGGCGGAAGCACCTTCCCGGGCTCTGGCCGCCAGGTGCCGTCGTAACGCGGCTTTTCCTTGTTGGCCATCTGGCGCTCGCGCAGCGCGTCGAGTTCGGCCACGCCCATGTAGCAGGGGTAGACGAGTTCCTGCGCCTGCATCTGGGCCAGCACCTCTCTGTAGCGCGCGATGCGCTGCATCTGGTAGAACGGGCCTTCGTCGTGGTCCAAGCCCAGCCAGTGCATGCCTTCGATGATCACGTCGACGGCAGCCTGCGAGGAGCGCTCCAGATCGGTGTCTTCGATGCGCAGCACGAAAGTGCCGCCGCTGGCCCGCGCAAACGCCCATGGGTACAGCGCCGAGCGGATATTGCCAAGGTGGATGAAGCCGGTCGGAGACGGCGCGAAACGGGTGCGGACGGAAGTGGTAGGCATGTCGAGCATGGAAAATCAGGCGGCTTCGGCGTTCGGCAGGGCCAGGCGCGAGCTGTCGGCATCGTCCTCGCTGCCACCTACACGGCGCTCGTTAAGGCGGGCGATGTCACCGTCGGAGATATCGCCGGTCACGTAGACGCCATCAAAGCAGGAAGCATCGAAACCAGCAATGGCCGGGTTCAACGAGCCCACAGCCTTCTTCATGCCATCCACGTCCTGGTAGATCAACGCATCGCAGCCGATGATGGCTCGCACCTCTTCCACCGTGCGGCCGTGCGCCACCAGCTCATCCTTGGTCGGCATGTCGATGCCGTAGACGTTGGGGTAGCGCACCGGCGGCGCCGCGCTGGCCAGGTAAACCTTGCGGGCACCGGCATCGCGCGCCATCTGCACAATCTCGCGGCTGGTGGTGCCGCGCACAATGGAATCGTCGACCAGCAGTACGTTGCGGTCCTTGAATTCGCTCGCGATGGCGTTGAGCTTCTGGCGCACCGACTTCTTACGCACGCCCTGGCCGGGCATGATGAAGGTGCGCCCCACATAGCGGTTCTTGACAAAGCCTTCGCGGTAGGGGATCCCGAGCAATTGCGCCAGCTGCATCGCGCTCGGGCGGCTGGATTCCGGGATCGGAATCACCACATCGACACCGCTCGGCGGCAGCGTCGAAACCAGGCGCTTGGCAAGGGCCTCGCCCAAGTTCAGCCGGGCCTGATAGACCGAGATGCCGTCCATGACCGAATCGGGACGCGCGAGATAAACGTATTCGAAGATGCAGGGATTCAGCCGGGGCGACTGGGCGCATTGCTCGGCATGCACCTTGCCCTGCAGGTCGATGAACACGGCCTCGCCGGGCTCGACGTTGCGCTCGAAGTCGTGCCCCGTGCCTTCCAGCGTGACCGACTCGCTGGCCACCATGACGGTGTCGCCGCTGCGGCCCATCACCAGAGGACGGATGCCGTAGGGATCGCGGAAGGCCAACAAGCCGTAGCCCGCGATCAGCGCGACCACGGCGTAAGAACCACGCACGCGCTGATGGACCGCACGCACTGCGGCGAACACCTCCGAAGCATTCAGCGGCACACCGCGCGTGGAGCGCTCCAGCTCGTGCGCCAGCACGTTGAGCAGCACCTCGGAATCACTTTCAGTGTTGGTGTGGCGGTGGTCGGTGCTGAACAGCTCGGCCTTGAGCGCGTGCGCATTGGTCAGGTTGCCGTTGTGCACCAGCACGATGCCGAACGGCGCGTTGACATAGAACGGCTGGGCCTCTTCCTCGCTGTAGGCATTGCCGGCCGTTGGATAGCGCGCCTGGCCCAGGCCGCAATTGCCTGGCAGCGCGCGCATGTTGCGTGTGCGGAACACGTCCCGCACCATGCCTTTGGCCTTGTGCATGAAGAACTTGCGCTCCTGCTGGGTCACGATCCCGGCCGCATCCTGGCCGCGGTGCTGCAACAGCAGCAGCGCGTCGTAGATCAGCTGGTTGACAGGAGTATTGCTGACGACGCCGACGATTCCGCACATGGTTGATCCCGCAGGTAAAAGAAAGCGCGACCCGGCTCAGGCCGCGAGATTCAAGGCAAATACTCGGCAAGCCCGCTTGGAAGGGCCTGCTTGAACGCGTGCAGCACCGACACCGTCACACCGGCCCCGTAGGACTCGCGCCACCAGGGCTCGCGCTGCATGGGCGTGTTCCAGATGATGACGCCGGCCGCCAGAATCAAGATGGCACCGCGCAACAGGCCGAACACCATGCCCAGCACGCGGTCCACTGGCCGCAGGCCCACGGCCTGCACAAGCCGCTTCACCAACGACGCCACCAGGCCGCATGCGAAAGCCGCCAACACAAACAGCAGCGCAAAGGCGGCCACATAGCGCACTGTTCCGGCCGCCCCGCCCATCGGCAAGCGCGGCGCCACATCCGGCGCCAGCCACTGCGCCAGCACGAACGAGGCGATCCAGCCCAGCACCGACAACACCTCGAACACCAGCCCCCGCCAGGCCCCCAGCAGCAACGACAGGGCCAGAACGGCCAACAGGATCCAGTCGAGGACAGGCATGCACTGGCGTCAGAGCGTCAACACCGAAGCCGGCAGGCCCAGCGCCTTGATGCGCTCGGCAGCCTTGTCGGCTTCGGCACGCACACCATAAGGACCCACGCGCACGCGGATGCGTGCCCCCTCCTTGGTCTGCACTTCCTGGGTGTAGGTCTTAAGACCGGCGCGCTCCAGCCGCTGGCGTGTCTCGCGCGCCTTGTCTGCGTCAGCGAACGCGCCGACCTGCACCACGAAACGGCCGGATGGGTCCGCCGCACTGGCAGGCACAGCCGACGGCGCGGCCATCTTGCCGTCCAGCAGTGCACGCGCGCGAGCGCCGCTGTCGACCGCCGGCGCTGGCCCAGGTGCGGATGCCTTGGCTTCTGCCTTGGTTTCTGCCTTGGTCTCATGCCGAGGCTCGGCCTTCGGCTCGGTCCTGGCCTCAGCCCTGGCTTCGGCTTTCGCGTCGGCTTTGGCTTCGCCACGGGCAGCCGGCACCGGCAAGGTCGGCGACACCACTTCCTCCTTGGCGTTGAGGCTGGCGTCGGCGGCCACCGTACCGGAGGCGGCAGCGGCCTCGGGCGCTGCCTGCGCAATCTTGCCTGCGGCCTTGGCACCTGGGGGCTGCACCTTGTCGCGATCGGGAATGTCGAAGGGGATGTCGACCTGGATGGGCCGCGGCTGCGAATCGAACAGCAGCGGAAACCCCAGCACGCCGGCCAGCACGAGCACTGTCGCACCGATCAGCCGGTGGCGGGCGCGTCGGCGCATGTCGTCGATGGTTTCCGCAGGGCTGGCCGGCTGCTCGTCGCCCCTGGGGCCGCGTGCGCGGAACTTGAAAAAGGCCATGGAGTGAGTTCAGTGACCGAGGTGCTTGGCGTGCAATCTGGGGAGGCCTTGCTCCAGCACGCCACCTACGGTCAGGAATGACCCAAAGACCACGATTCTATCAGCGGGGTCTGCCGCGGCCACTGCCGCGGCCAGTGCCTCGACCGGGCCGGCATGCGCGCTCGCAGAGGCATCCTTGCGTGTATTGAGCGTCCCCCACCGCTGCAGCAGATCGCCGGCGCGGGCTGCACGGGCGCCGGGCAGGTCGCAGAAGTACCAGCGATCCAGGACCGGGACCATGCGGCGCAGGATGCCTTCCAGATCCTTGTCGGCCATGGCGCCGAAGACCGCATGCGTGGTCGGGAAGAAGCCCATGGCGTCAAGGTTGGCAGCCAACGCGGAAGCCGCGTGCGGGTTGTGCGCCACATCCAGCACGAGCGTGGGCTGGCCCGGCACGATCTGGAAGCGCCCAGGCAACTCCACCAGTGCCAGCCCTGCACGCACGGCCTGCGCCGGGATCGGCAGACGCTCGCGTACGGCAGCCAGCGCAGCCAGGACGCCGGCCGCGTTGAGCAGTTGGTTGGCACCCCGCAACGCCGGGTAGGCCAGACCGCTGTAGCGCTTGCCGCGCCCTGCCCAGGCCCACTGCTGCTGGTCGCCAGAAAAATTGAAGTCCACGCCGGACTGCCACAGGTCGGCGCCGATGGCCTGCGCATGGCGCACGATACTGGCCGGCGGCACCGGGTCGCTGACCACGGCCGGACGGCCGGGCCGCAGGATGCCGGCCTTCTCGAACCCAATGGATTCGCGGTCCGGGCCCAGGTACTCCATGTGGTCCAGATCGATGCTCGTGATCACGGCGCAATCGGCGTCGATCACATTGACGGCGTCCAGCCGGCCGCCCAGCCCCACTTCGAGCACGGCGAGGTCCAGCCTGGCGTCGGCCATGCAACCCAGGATCGCCAAGGTGGTGAACTCGAAGTAGCTCAGCGTCGTGTCGCCGCGCGCGGCCTCGACGCGCGCGAAATGTGGCAGCAGGTCCGCCTCGGCGACGGACTCTCCCGCAATCCGGCAACGCTCCTCAAAATGCACGAGGTGCGGCGAGGTGTAGACGCCCGTGCGCCAGCCGGCCTGGCCTGCGATGGATTCCAGCATGGCGCAGGTTGAGCCCTTGCCATTGGTGCCCGCCACCGTGATGACGGTGCAGTCGAAGCGCAGTTGCATGCGCTCGGCTACCTGGCGCACACGCTCCAGCCCCAGGTCGATCGGTCGGGTGTGCAGTTGCTCGCAATGCGCGAGCCAGTCGGCCAGGGTTTGCATAGGGCGCGGATTGTCGCAAACGCGTTCGCCATAATCGCGCGCCATGACCACTTTGTACGGCATTCCCAACTGCGACACCGTCAAGAAGGCGCGCACCTGGCTCGAAGGCCATGGCGTGGCCCACGCCTTCCACGACTTCAGGAAGGCCGGCGTGCCCCCGCAACTGGATGCCTGGATCGCGGCGCTGGGCTGGGAAGCCGTCCTCAACCGCAAGGGCACGACGTGGCGCAAGCTCGACCCGGCGCAGCAGGCGGCCGTGCGCGACGCTGCCAGTGCCGCCGCGCTGTTGCGCGCGCAGCCCAGCGCGATCAAGCGCCCGGTTGTCGAATGGGACGACGGCAGCGTCACCGTGGGCTTTGCGCCTGGGGACTGGGCCGCACGCAGTCACTCGATTCATCCACTTCTTTCTCTTTGAAACCATGACCACCAGCACCATCGCGGGCGTGACCGTCACGACCCAGGCCAATGTGTACTTCGACGGCAAGTGCGTCAGCCACGGCATCACGCTTCCCGACGGCACCAAAAAGAGCGTGGGCGTCATCCTGCCGGCAGAGCTGACCTTCGGCACGGCCGCGCCCGAGACCATGGAATGCGTGGGCGGCACCTGCGAATACCGCCTGGCCGGCACCGACGCCTGGGTCAAGTCCAGCGCCGGTGAACAGTTCAGCGTGCCGGGCAACTCGAAGTTCGAGATCCGCGTGACGGCCGAAACCGGGCCGTACCACTACATCTGCCACTTCGGCTGAGAACGACAGATCGACGCAGCTGCACAGCGGCCGACCGGCCGCCCAGTGCATTCAGACCACGACAGGCTCTGGTTCCAGCCGGATGCCGAAGCGTTCGTAGACGCTGGTCTGGATCGCCCGGGCCAGCGTCATGACCTCGCCGCCTGTCGCGGGGTTGTCCTTTCCACCGCGGTTCACGAGCACCAGCGCCTGCTTCTCGTAGACGCCGGCATTGCCGACGCTCTTGCCTTTCCAGCCGCAGGCATCGATGAGCCAGCCCGCGGCCAGCTTGATGCTGCCGTCGGCCATCGGGTAGTGCACCACGCGCGGATCGCGGCCGATGATGTCGGCGCACTGCTCGGGCGTGACCGTGGGATTCTTGAAGAAGCTGCCAGCGTTGCCGATCACCTGCGGGTCCGGCAGCTTGTGGCGGCGGATCTCGCAGATCCAGTCGAAGATCTGCCGGGCCGTCGGCGCGGCGATGCCCGTCTCGGCCTGCTTGCGTTCCAGGTCCAGGTAGCCCAGCACCGGCCTCCATGGCTTGGGCAGGCGCATGCGCACGCGCGTGATGAGCGCACGACCCGCGAGGCCGAAATCCGACGGCTCTGCCGCCGTGTGCTTGAAGACCGAGTCGCGGTAGCCGAAGGCGCATTGGGCGGCATTCAGGGTGAACGGCTGGCCCGTCGACAGGTCGACCCCGTCAAGCGACTCGAAACGGTCCTGCAGCTCCACCCCATAGGCACCGATGTTCTGCACGGGCGACGCGCCCACCGTGCCGGGAATCAGCGCCAGGTTTTCCAGCCCCGGCAGGCCCTGCGCCAGCGTCCAGTCCACGAAGGCATGCCAGTTCTCACCAGCGCCGGCCTCGACGATCCAGGCTCGGTCCGTCTCCTCGACCACGCGCCGGCCCCTGATCTCGACCTTAAGCACCAGCGCGCGCACGTCGCCTGTCAGCACGATGTTGCTGCCGCCGCCCAGCACGAACCTCGGGGCGCCGGCCAGCTCCGGATCACCGAGCACAGCGGCGACATCCGCCTCGGACGCCACGCGCACCAGCGTCTGCGCGCGCGCCACGATGCCGAAGGCGTTGTAGGCACGCAGCGGGACATTCATCTCGACTAACATCCTGGAATTGTCGCATCGCATGCCGGCCCTGGCGTCCGCGCCCACGGCCCGGCGCAACCCCTCCAGGAAGATCACCCATGCCTTCTTTCGACACCGTTTGTGAAGCCGATCTCGTCAAGGTCCGCAACGCCGTGGACAACAGCGCCAAGGAAATCGGCACCCGCTTCGATTTCAAGGGCACCGCGGCCGCCATCGAGCTCAAGGACAAGGAAATCACCCTCATCGGCGACGCCGAGTTTCAACTCGACCAGATCGCCGACGTGCTGCGCGGCAAGCTCACCAAGCAGGAGGTCGATGTGCGCTTCCTCGACATGGGCGACGTGCAGAAAATCGGCGGCGACAAGGTCAAGCGCGTGATCAAGGTGCGCAATGGCATCGAGGCCGAGCTGGCCAAGAAACTGCAGCGCCTCATCAAGGACAGCAAGCTCAAGGTACAGGCCGCCATCCAGGGCGAAACCGTGCGCGTGACCGGAGCCAAGCGCGACGACCTGCAGGCCGCCATGGCGCTGATCCGCAAGGACATCACCGACATCCCACTGTCGTTCAACAACTTCCGGGACTGATGCACATGCGCCCGCCTCCTGTGCTGGCTGCCGTTCTGCTGGCGGGTTGGCTGGGCCAGGCGCAGGCACAGGCCGTGGCACTGACGGGCGTGCTGGGGCAGCGCGCTCTGCTGGTGGTCGATGGCGCAGGGCCGCGCAGCGTTGCCATCGGCGAGACCTGGCGCGGCGTCAAGCTGCTGTCGCTGCAGGGCGAGCAGGCCGAAGTCGAGGTTGCAGGGCGCCATACCAGCGTGCGCCTGGGCGCATCGCCGGTCGCGATGGGCGTGCCCGCGGCCAATCGGCGCATCGTGCTGCAGGCGGACGGCCGTGGACACTTCATGGGCCAGGGCCGCATCAACGGCCAACTCGTGCAGTTCATGGTGGACACGGGTGCGAGCACCGTGGCCCTGGACACCGCCGAGGCCGAGCGTCTGAAGCTGGATTTTCGCAAGGGTCGCCAGGCCAACATGGGCACGGCCAACGGCGCGATCCAGGTCTGGATCGTGCGCCTGGCCTCGCTGCGCATCGGCGAGACCGAGCTGACGGACATCGAAGCCGCCGTCGTACCCCAGGCCATGCCCTATGTGCTGCTGGGCAACAATGTGCTGGCGCGTTTCCAGATGAACCGCGGCCCGCAGCAGATGGTGCTCGAGCAGCGTTACTGATGGCCCTGCAACCCACTGCCATCCCCAATCCGCAGGACGCCGAATACGAAGACCTGCTGGGACTGTGGGCCGAGCTGGAGGCCGGCCTGTCGACCCTGCTGCTGCGGCCGCGCCAGGCAGCCGGGTTCCCGCACAAAGTGCAGCAGTACGACCGCTGGATGCAGGACCTCCTGCAGCACGACATGGACACGGGCCTGTACCTTCTGTACCAGCTTGCGTCCAACCGCACGCTGGGCTACAGCAGCGCCCATGCGCTGGTGTGCGGGGTGCTGTGCCATGTCCTGGCTGGCGAACTGGCACTGCCGCAGGCGGAGCGTGACAGCCTCGTCGGCGCGGCGCTCACCATGAATCTTTCCATGACGGCACTGCAGAACCGGCTGGCCGAACAGGTCGAGCCGCCCGGCACGGAGCAGAAGGAGCAGATCGACGCCCATGCGCACACCGGCAGCATGCTGCTGGCCCGGCTGGGCGTGGACGACCCGGTGTGGTTGCAGGTCGTCGCGCTGCACCACGAGGCCCTGCCCTCTGCAGCCCTGCAAACGCTGGAACCGACGCAGCGCCTCGCCCGCATCCTGCAGGTGGTGGACCGCTACGCCGCGATGATCAGTCCGCGCAAGTCGCGTGCCGCGCGCAGCGTGATCGAGACAGTGCGCGCCATGCTGGGCCGCGGCGACGTCGCGCGCGAGGCGGCCGGAATGGCCCTGGTGCGCGCCGTGGGCCTGTGTCCACCCGGAAGCTTCGTGCGGCTCGATTCCGGCGAAGTGGCGCTGGTGCTGCGCCGTGGCCGCCAGGCCAACCACCCGCTGGTGGCCACCGTGCTGGGCCGCAGCGGCGACAAGCTGCCGGCACCACGCCTGCTGCGGGTTGGCCACGGCGGCCCCGCGATCCAGTCGGCGCTGA
>CAJYRH010000106.1 GCA_913776795.1 uncultured Pseudorhodoferax sp.
CACAGGGTGTCGGTCGCAAGCCCGCCGCAGGGTCTGCCGCAGGCGCTCGGGCGTTTGCTTTCCCCACCCCTGCGCGACGCGGTTGACCTGCGGGCTGTCGGCTGTCCTCGTACCCAAGTCCAGCGCAGATGTGCGCTGGCGGCCCGGTCGAGCACAGGCGCCATGCGGCGCGGGGCCGGGTCGATGGCGAGCCCGCGCGCGGCGCGGGTCCGCCGGCCTCAGGCCCGCGTGAGCCGCAGTCCGCCGTCGAGCAGCAGCACCTCGCCTGTGGTCTTGGCCGCTCCGACGCCGAGCCACCAGGCCGCCTGGGCGATGTCCTCGGGCTGGATGATGTCGGCCAGCGCGGCGCGCTGCTTGTAGCTTTCCACCGCCGCGGCATAGGCGGTCTCGCCCAGCCCGTTCTTGAGCCAGGGCGAATCGACCAGGCCCGGCGCGATGGCGTTGACGCGGATCTTCGGGCCGAGCGCGCGTGCCAGGCCGATGGTCATCGCGTTGAGCGCACCCTTGGACGCCATGTAGGCGATGGAGGAGCCCGTGCCCATGAACGAGGCGATGGAAGAAACGTTGACGACAGCGGTCACGGGGTGTCGCTCCAGCAGCGGCACGAACGCGCGCGTCATCTGGTAGGCCCCGATCACGTTGACGGCATAGATCTGCTGGAAGTCCTCGGCCTGCAGCCCGTCGAGGTTCTTGAGCGGCACGAACCGCGTCGTGCCAGCGTTGTTGACCAGGACGTCCGCCCGGCCCCAGCGCGCCTGCACCAGATCGGCCAGTCGCTTGCAGTCGGCATCGCTGGAGACGTCGGCCTTGACGACGAGCACGTCGGCGCCCAGGGTCCGGCATTGTTGCGCCACCGCCTCGGCGGGCGCCGGGTCGCGTGAGTAGTTGACGGCAACGTTCCATCCCTGGGACGCGTAAAGCCGCGCCGTGGCTGCGCCGATGCCCGAAGAGGAGCCCGTGACGACGCAGACCTTGCGTGCCGATGCTTGCATGTCGATGCCTTTCCTTTGTGGTGCTGGTGCGGTGGCCGCCGCAGTATCGGCCCGGTCGGTGCGCGAGCCTGTCGCGCCGGATGCAGCGCAGCGCTGCCGTGTTGCCGGGCTGCTGCCGGACACCGCGACGCGCCCCTTGTCGCGACTCCACTGCGCGCCAACTGCACGCAGGCCGGCACCGTGGACGACTGGCATCGCCGCACCGTGCCGGCGGTCCGGATGTCGGCCGGTCGCGTGGCGCCGGTCGGCACGGGCATCGGCCGGCTGGAGGCTGCGTCCCGACGCGCACGGGCGCGCTGGAGGATGCGTACCGACGCGCTCGACCGTCGCGGTCCAGGGCGGCCTGGGCCAGGACCGGGACTCAACGGCGCAGCCACCAGGCCAGGCCCGACGCGGTCGCCGCCAGCGCCATCACCGCCGCCCAGCCGGCGTGGGCCAGCAGCACGGCGCCCAGCGCCGAACCTGCGGCCATCCCGACGAACATGCCCGTCAGCAGCACCGCGTTGAGCCGGCTGCGTGCGGCCGGGTCGATGCCGTAGACGATGCTCTGGTGCGCCACCAGTGTGGCCTGCACGCCCATGTCGAAGGCCACGGCGCCGAGGGCCAGCAGCGCCAGCTGGGGTGCCACCGGCAGCGCGGAACCCAGCCCCATGGCGACGAAGCTCACGGCTGCAAGGCCCGCCCCCAGCCGCGCCACGCGGCCCGGGCCGCTGCGGTCGGCCAGCCGGCCGGCCAGCGGCGCGGCCAGCGCTCCGGCGGCACCCGCCAGGCCGAAGGCGCCCGCCACGCTGGCGCCGATGTGGAAAGGCGCGGCCTGCAGCATCACGGCCAGCGTGGACCAGAACGCGCTGAAGCCCACCGACAGCAGGGCCTGCGCGGCCGTGGCGCGGCGCAGCCCGGGGTGGTCTTGCCACAGCTGCGCCAGCGAGGCCAGGAGCGCGCGATAGCCCAGCTGCGTGGTGGCTGCGAAGCGCGGCAACAGCCGCCACGCGGCCAGCCCCACGGCTGCGACGCCAAGCGCGGCGCCCGCATAGACCACGCGCCAATGCCAGTGCTCGGCCACGAGGCCGCTGACCACGCGCGACAGCAGGATGCCCAGCAGCAGCCCCGTCATCACCGTGCCCACGGCCTTGCCGCGCTCGGCGGCCGGCGCCAGGGTGGCGGCGGCCGGCACGATGTCCTGCGCCAGCGTGGCGGACAGGCCGATCGCCAGGCTGGTGGCCAGCAGCAGGTGCAGTGAAGGTGCGGCCGCCGTGGCCCGCAGCCTGGCCGCCAGCACGGCGGCCTTGGCGAGGATGATGGCGCGCCGGTCGAAGCGGTCGCCCAGCGGCGCCAGCAACGCGATGCCGAGCGCATAGCCCAGCTGCGTGAGCGTGGGCACGGCGCCGGCCGCGCCGGCCGTGGCCTGCAGGTCGGCCGCCATGCGGCCCAGCATGGGCTGGCTGTAGTAGAGCGCTGCCACCGACATGCCGGCGCCTGTCGCCAGCAGGCCCAGGAGGCGTGTCGGAAGAGGGGCCGGCATGGCCGGTGCGGTGTCGGCTTTTATATTCATTGTTTGCATGGTGCATCCATCCCAGAAGTCGATGCGCAAAGTGTCGGGGCGCGAGCCAACCGTTGGAAGTGCCACGGGCCGCACAATTGCTATACGCTCAGCGCATGAACGACACGACAGCCAGCCCAGCCGCAGGCGATCGCCTGCTGCTCATGGAAACCTTTGTCCGCATCGTCGAGGCCGGCAGCCTGTCCGCCGCAGCGGTGCAGCTGCAGGCCACGCAGCCCACCGTGAGCCGGCGGCTGCAGCTGCTCGAACGCTCGGTGGGCGTGCGCCTGCTGCAGCGTTCCACCCACGTGATGCGGCTCACGGTGGACGGCGAGCGCTGCTTTGCACGCGCCAAGGAGCTGCTGGCCAGCTGGGCTGCATTCGAGGCCGATCTGCGCGGCGCCCAGCAGGAGCCCGAGGGCCTGCTGCGCGTGGCCATGCCGCATGCCTTCGGCCAGGACCGCTTCGTCGGGCCGCTGGCCGGTTTCCTGCGCGCGCACCCGCGCGTTTCGGTGGAGTGGCTGCTGCGCGACGACGTGCGCGACTTCATCGCGGCCGGCATCGACTGCGCCGTGCAGGTCGGCGAGCCGGCCGACCCGTCGGTGGTGGCGGTGCGGCTGTCGGAGGTGCCGCGCATCGTGGTCGGCGCGCCGCAGTTGCTCGGCGCTGCGGCGCCGCCACAGGACGCGCAGGACCTCGCCGCGCTGCCCTGGCTGGCGCTGCAGACCTTCTACCGCCACGAGATCGCGCTGCGCCACCGCGCCAGCGGCCGGCTGGCGCGTATCGCGCTGCAGCCGCGCGTGGCCACCGACAGCCTGTACGCGCTGCGCAGCGCCGCATTGCAAGGCCTGGGCGTGTGCGCGGGCTCGGCCTGGCTGCTGGAGGACGACATCGCCCAGGGCCGGCTGCTGCATCTGGCGCCGCAGTGGGAGGCCGCGCCGCTGCCCGTGTACATCGTCTACCCGCAGGCGCGCTACTACCCGTCGCGGCTGCTGCGCTTCGTGGCGGCGATGCGGGAGGCGGTGCCGGGGCTGACGGGGGCGCAGGAGGCCACCGGTCAGGCGTGAGCGCCGGGCAGCCGGTCGAGCGGGCTGCGCACGGCCATGCCGCCCATGCGCATCACATGGGTGTAAATCATCGTGGTGGCGACATCGGCATGGCCCAGCAATTCCTGCACGGTGCGGATGTCACTGCCGCTCTGCAGCAGGTGCGTGGCGAAACAGTGGCGCAGCGTGTGCGGCGTGGCCGGCTTGGCGGTGCCGGCCTGCTGCACCGCGCGCTTGAAGGCGCGCTGGAAGGTTTCGTCGTACATGTGGTGGCGGCGCACCACGCCGCTGCGCGGGTCGGTGGACAGCTTGCCCTGCGGAAACAGCCAAAACCAGGCCCAACTGGCGCCCGCGCGCGGATACTTGCGCTCCAGCGCGTGCGGCAGTTCGACGCCGGCGTGGCCGGCCGCCACATCGCCCTGCCACACCGCATGTGCCCGCGCCTTCTGGGCTCGCAGGTCTTCCACCAGGGACGCAGGCAGCATGACCACGCGGTCCTTGCCGCCCTTGCCCTCGCGCACGTAGATGGCCTGCTGCACATAGTCCACATCCTTGATGCGCAGGTGCAGCGCCTCGGAGATGCGCATGCCGGTGCCGTACAACAGACGCGCCAGCAATCGGTGCTCGCCGCCCATCCGGCCGAGGATGGCAAGCACCTCGTCGACGGACAGCACCACAGGCAGGCGGCGTTTGGGCACGGGCCGCCCGATCTCTGCCATCCAGGGCAACTGGAGCTGCAGCACCTTGCCGTACAGGAACAGCAGGGCAGACAGGGCTTGCCGGTGCGTGGACGGCGCAACTTGGCGGTCCACGGCCAGGTAGGTGAGAAAGGCCACGACTTCCACCTTGCCCATCTCGGCAGGGTGGCGCAGCCCGTGGAAGCGGATGAAGGTGCGGCACCAATGCACGTAGACCTGTTCGGTGCGCAGGCTGTAGTGCATGAGCCGGATGCGCTCGCGCAACTGGTCGAGCAATCGGACGGCGCGCAGGGGCGGCAGCGGAGCCGCCGCTGCGCGTGAGCGTGAGCGAGGGGCAGCGAATGGAATGACGTTGGGCTGCATGCGGGCCTCCGTGGCAAGATGCCGCGCCGCTGACGAATATGTCACAGCCGCGCTAAATGGCGGCCAATTTAATACTGTTCAAAATCTCAGTCAATTGGATGAAAGATGAGCGAAATCAGAGGGTTGCCTGCGCAGATTTCAGCCATGATAGGTCGCGTGTGGCGTGATGTAGCGCTTACATTTCGGTCCATAACACGTTGAGCCTTGGGTGGTTGATATGCCGACAATAGTTTTAAGAGATGAGCACGGTACGGATGTTGGCTTCCTGCTTATTGCAGGAGACGCCTTTGCCGACGAGGCTGCGCAGAAACGAGATGTCGTTTTCATGAGGCTTCCCCACCTCCCGTCAGGCGGACCATTGGCTGATTTCTTGGGTGCGCACAAGCACATTGAGTTCTCGGCATTGATCCGTAGGTCGCGAATGGGCGCATCCTTTGCGTTTCAGGTCGCACCGACTACTGAGTTCAAGGTTGAGTTGGACGATGCAGATTCAGGCAGTTGGTCTGTCAGTTCTGTGGGGGCAGGCCTATGCCAACTGCTTCCCAATTGAATGCAAGGCTCAACAGCTCGCTCCAGCGGACGGCTTCGCCGCCCGCTGAGCTAATTCGTTGAACCTGATGGGCACGTTGCGCTACTTCATCGCCGTCATGCCGATTGCCATTTCGTTTGGCGGCTGGAAGCTCAGTGTGGCTGTCGCTGACTACTTGGGTTGTGGTGCAGTGCCGGACAAGCATATGAATACTTGCTTTGTTGGTACCGTTGACATCGGCCCAGCGCTCGATGCAGTCTCATGGTGGGGCATGCTGCTATGGATGCCTTGCCTTCTCATCTCTGGCTTGGCAGTCGGAAGAATTCTTGCCAAGTCATTTCAATGGCCCTAGGGGAATCGTGATCGCCACACATCATGAAGATCAGGTCCAACACTTCGCTCCAGCGGACGGCTTCGCCGCCCGCTGAGCTTGGGCGTTGGGCAGCACGCGCACGCAGGTCAGCTGGAATGGTCAAGTTGCAGAACCGTCGCGCTGAAAACACCGCCGCTGCCTTTGCGTGTTGCGGGGCGGCAGTTGGAGGTTGAGTTTCAATGGCAATTGATTTGACGTGCGGAGCCGTCGCGGAAGATATTGGAGCAGCTGGTATTGCCAGTGGTCTTCAGCCGCGAACTTCGTATGGTGATCAGCGCCGCGTGTCTAAAACCGGGCAAGCGTTGCGCGGGAAAAGCGTCTTGCTGCCCAACCCTGCGCTCCAGCGGACGGCTACGCCGCCCGCTGAGCTTGAACGTTAGGCTGCAGAATCAAGTTATGTGGCGTTCCTCAGTCCTTCTCAAAGCCGGCATCGCGTTAGGCTTGGCGCTTGGCGCGACCATCTCCAGCGCTGCCAACGTGTGCATGAAAAGCGCCGAAGAGGCTGCTGTGACCTTCGCGCAATGGAGCGTCGAAGACGCTATGCGAACTGTCCAAGTCATTCAGCCTCGCAACCTCAAGCAGTATCGCTCTCGCCTTCAGCAAATCGTTGACGACAGATACTCTCCCGATTCGGCGCAATTCAGGAATCGGCTTCTTGGGCCAGACTGGACGCAGCAGCGAATCGCAACGGCATCTGACCAAGAGTTGGTCGGTCGGTTCTTGGCCGGGGGTGAGCAATTGCGAAAGGGCTGGCGAATCTCGGAAGTGCGAGCAATCGAGAGCAAGCGCAGCTATCTCTCTGACCGAGAGGTAACGGTGTCTTACCAAATTGAGACGCCCGCAATCACTTCAACCCAGCGGCGCGAGTTCTCCGCATACTTGGCGGGCGCATGCTGGGTCGTTCAAGTTCCACTTGAAGCGTGGGAGCGGCTCGATCAACTCTCAAAGATTCTGAAGGAATCTCGGCCGCAGGGCAGCGCTCCGCGTCAGGGACCGCCGAGAGCGAGCCTTCAGGTTGCTGCGGCAAGCGACAGTTCTC
>CAJYRH010000107.1 GCA_913776795.1 uncultured Pseudorhodoferax sp.
GCCACGACAGTCATGGGCAGGCGCAGGCCGACCGGGCCCAGGTAGCCAGGCTGGCAACCGAAGTGCGCGTCGATCTCGGCCAGCGTGGCGAAGCGAAAGCCCTGCTCCATGCCCGCCAGCTTGCCGACCTTCACTTCGTTCATGTCGTGGTCGCCGCGCAGCAGCAGCAGCCAGATGCGCGCAGTGCTTGCACCGTTGGCGTCCTGGACGTCGGTCGCCAGCACCAGCGACTTGACGGTGGTGGACAGCGGCACGCCCAGCAGTTGGGCCACGTCGGCGCAGGTCGCCTTGCCCGGTGTGGGCGTCTTGGCCATCGCCTGGGTCGCCGCAGCGCGGGCCTGCGTGGGCGCCAGCGCCTCGGCCTTTTCCATGTTGGCCGCGTATTCGCTGTCGGGGCAATAGACGATGGCGTCCTCGCCGGTGGCGGCGATAACCTGGAATTCCTCGGACAGGTCGCCGCCGATGGCACCGCTGTCCGCCGCCACGGCGCGGTAGCGCAGCCCGAAGCGGTCGAAGATGCGGCGGTAGGCCTGCGCCATGACCTGGTAGCTTGCCTTGGCCGACGCCTGGTCGCGGTCGAAGCTGTAGGCGTCTTTCATGATGAACTCGCGCCCGCGCATGAGGCCGAAGCGCGGCCGGCGCTCGTCCCGGAACTTGGTCTGGATCTGGTAGAAATTCTTGGGCAGCTGCTTGTAGCTGCGCAGTTCCTGCCGCGCGATGTCGGTCACGACCTCTTCGCTGGTCGGCTGTACCACGTAGTCACGCTCGTGCCGGTCCTGGATGCGCAGCAGCTCCGGCCCCATCTTGTCAAAGCGGCCCGTCTCTTGCCACAGTTCGGCGGGCTGCACCACGGGCATGGTCATCTCGATGGCACCTGCCCGGTTCATCTCCTCGCGCACGATGGCCTCGACCTTGCGGATCACGCGCAGCCCCATGGGCATGTAGGTGTAGATGCCGGCGCCGAGCTTCTTGACCATGCCGGCCCGCGTCATCAGCTGGTGGCTGACGACCTCGGCATCGGCAGGCGCTTCCTTGAGCGTGGAAATCAGGAACTGGGACGCTTTCATGTCGGCGTGGGGAGATGGCAGGGAAGACCCGAAACCGTGGCGAGCGGGGCGCCGCTTGATACACAGGGCACGCTGTGCATAATGGTTTCAGTTAAAAAATTGGGGTTTGATTATGCTTGACCGGGAAGGCTTCAGGCCCAACGTCGGCATCATCCTGCTCAACCAGAAGAACCAGGTGTTCTGGGGCAAGCGCATTCGCACACACTCCTGGCAGTTCCCGCAGGGGGGCATCGACCGGGGCGAATCGCCAGAGCAGGCCATGTTCCGTGAACTGCATGAGGAAGTGGGTTTGCGTCCGGAACACGTGCGGGTCGTCGCGCGCACGCGCGACTGGTTGCGGTACGAGGTGCCAGACCGTTTCATCCGCCGCGATGCGCGCGGCCATTACAAGGGACAGAAGCAGATCTGGTATCTGCTGCAGCTGATGGGTCACGACTGGGACTTGAACCTGCGTGCCACCAACCATCCGGAGTTCGACGCCTGGCGTTGGAACGACTACTGGGTCCCCCTGGACGTGGTGGTCGAGTTCAAGCGTGGTGTCTACGAGATGGCGCTGACCGAGCTGGCGCGCTACCTGCCCCGCCACGACCACCGCAACCGCTACCTGCGCTCGAGCATGCGCACCCGTGAGGGCGAGATCCAGGATCCGCGCCGCGAGATCGCGTCACAGCAGTTCGAGTTGCCGCCCGGCGGCAGCTTCGAACCCGACCCCCAGACCAACGAGCGGCTTGGCGCCGCTCCGCACAACAACCATGCCTCTTCGTAACGGCCGCCTGGCCAGCTGGCTGGCCATCGGCGTGCTGAGTGCCGCGGCAGCAACTGCACAGCAGCAGAACAACAACGCGCCGGACGAGCCCGAGTGGGTCGAGAGCGACGTGCCCGCCGCACCGGCGTTCGACATGAACAAGCTCGCGGACGTAACGGTCGACGCCCAAGGCGCGCTGCGCTACGGCATCGACCCGGCGACGCTGCAGATCGGCAAGGACGGCGTGGTGCGCTATGTGATGGTTGCACGCAGCAGCAGCGGCGCCATGACGGCGATGTACGAAGGTGTGCGCTGCAATACCGGCGAGTACAAGCTCTACGCGCGTTACAACGTCGACAAGTGGACGCCGGTCGAAAAGCCCGAATGGAAATCGCTTTGGGAGTCGTCGCGCATCAGGCACCCGCTTGCATTCGCGCGCCAGGGCGGCTGCGACAGCCGCGCCGCGCCGACTTCCACCCGCGACATCGTGCGGCGCCTGAGGTCGCCTGGAGAAGTGGTCTACCCGTACTGAGCTCAGCGGCTCAGCACCAGGTTGTCGCGGTGCACCATCTCGTGCTCGGCCGTGTAGCCGAGCAAGGCTTCGAACTCGCTGGACGGCTTGCGACACAGCAGCCTGGCTTCGGCACTGGCGTAATTGGCAAGTCCGCGCGCAATGGTCTGGCCCTGGTTATCGCGGATGGCGATCACGTCGCCACGCGAGAACTCGCCCTCCACCGCCGTCATGCCGATCGGCAACAGGCTCTTGCCTTCGCCGCGCAGCTTGCGCGCCGCACCGTCGTCGACGACGACGGCACCGCGCAACTGCAGATGGTCGGCCATCCACTGCTTGCGCGCCTGCATCTTCTGCGTCTGCGCCACCAGCAGCGTCCCGATGGACTCGCCCTGGGTCAGACGCAACAGCACGTCGGGCTCGCGCCCCCAGGCGATCACGGTCGAGGCGCCTGACCCGGCCGCGCGCTTGGCTGCAAGGATCTTGGTGATCATGCCGCCGCGCCCAATGCTGGAGCCGGCACCGCCGGCCATGGCCTCGAGCTCGGCATCGCCAGCCTGCGCCTCGTCGATGAAGCGCGCCGCCGGGTCCTTGCGTGGATCGGCCGAGTAAAGCCCGCGCTGGTCTGTGAGGATCACGAGCACATCGGCCTCAACCAGGTTCGCAACCAAGGCACCCAGGGTGTCGTTGTCGCCAAACTTGATCTCGTCGTTGACCACGGTGTCGTTCTCGTTGATCACAGGCACCACGCCGTGCTGCAGCAGCGTGAGCAAGGTCGACCTGGCGTTGAGGTAGCGCTCACGGTCGGCCAGGTCTGCATGCGTGAGCAGCACCTGGGCGCTGCCCAGGCCGTTCTCGCGCAGCTTGCTCTCGTACATCTGCGCCAAGCCCATCTGCCCAACCGCGGCCGCGGCCTGCAACGCATGCACCTCCCGCGGACGCGTGCTCCAGCCCAACCGCTTCATGCCCTCGGCAATCGCGCCGCTGGACACCATGATCAGCTCGCGGCCGCGCACCCCGTCGCCGCGCACCAACGCGGCCAGCTGGCGCGACCATTCGCCGATGGCGGCCTCGTCCAGGCCCCGACCCTCATTTGTCACGAGACTGGAACCGACCTTGACGACGATGCGCCGCGCATCGCGCAGCAAGGTCGAGTTGGCGACTGGCGTCATGGCGTTCTCAAGCGTCGGTTGACTCGGTAAAACGCGGATCGACCACGACCGGCTGGTTCTCGGCCGACTTCTCCGCATGGATGTGCTGGAACACGGACTGCACCAGCGTCTCGCACCCCTCGCGCGTCAGCGCCGAGATCTCGAACACCGGACCCTTGAAGCGCAGCCGGCGCACGAAATCCTTGACCTTGGCGGCGCGCTCCTCGGCCGGCACCATGTCCAGCTTGTTGAGCACCAGCCAGCGCGGCTTGCCGTGCAGCGTGGCGTCGTACTTCTTGAGTTCGTTGACGATGGCGCGTGCCTGCACGACCGGGTCCACACCCTCGTCGAACGGCGCCATGTCGACGACATGCAGCAGAAGCCGGGTGCGCTGCAGGTGGCGCAGAAACAGGTGGCCCAGACCGGCCCCCTCCGACGCGCCCTCGATCAGGCCCGGCAGATCGGCCACCACGAAACTTTGCTCCGGGCCCACGCGCACAACACCCAGGTTCGGATGCAGCGTCGTGAACGGATAGTCGGCAATGCGCGGCCGCGCGTTCGACACGGCCGAGATCAGCGTGGACTTGCCCGCATTCGGCATGCCCAAGAGGCCCACGTCGGCCAGCACCTTGAGTTCCAGCTTCAGATGCTTCTTCTCGCCAGGCCAGCCCGGCGTCTTCTGCCGCGGTGCGCGGTTGATCGCGCTCTTGAATCGCATGTTGCCGAAGCCGCCGTCGCCGCCCTTGGCAATCGTGATGACCTCACCCGGCACCAACAGCTCGAACAGTTGCTCCCCCGTGTCGGCATCGCTGATGATGGTGCCCACCGGCATGCGCAACGTGATGTCGGCACCGGCCGCGCCGAACATGTCCGAGCCCATGCCGTGTTCGCCGCGCTTGGCCTCGTGGCGCCGGGTGTACCGGTAGTCCACCAGTGTGTTCAGGTTGGGGTCGGCCACCGCGTAGACGTGGCCGCCACGGCCACCGTCGCCGCCATTGGGACCGCCGAACTCCTTGTACTTTTCGTGGCGGAACGAAACACAGCCGTTGCCACCGTCGCCGGACGCGACTTCGATCGTGGCTTCATCGACAAATTTCATGCTCCACCTCGCAAGTTAAAGAGACCAAAACGACAAAGCCCCGACAAGCGGGGCTTCGGACCAGAAGACCGAAGTCCTCAGGCAGCCGGCGTGATGAAGACCGTGTGCTTGTTCATCGAACCCTTGACGGCGAACGACACATGGCCGTCCACCAGGGCGAACAAGGTGTGGTCCTTGCCGACGCCGACGTTGCCGCCGGCATGGAAACGCGTGCCGCGCTGGCGCACGATGATGGAGCCGGCGCTGATCAGTTCACCGCCGAAAGCCTTCACACCGAGCATCTTGGGCTTGGAATCGCGCCCGT
>CAJYRH010000108.1 GCA_913776795.1 uncultured Pseudorhodoferax sp.
CCAGGTAGGACGAGCCGCCCATGTCGGTCGAGTCCACATGGCGCACGTGGGCCATGCCGCGCAGGCCATCGCCGCCGGCAAGTGCAACGTGGCGCTGATTACGCTGGCCGGCCGGCCGCGTTCGGAAGCCTCGAGCGGCACGCAGCCGCGCAACTGGGGCCCGAACCTGCCCGACCAGCCCTTCGAGGCGCCGTTCGGCCCGGTCACGGTCAACATGTACGCCATGGTCGCCATGCGCCACATGCACGACTGGGGCACGACGGCCGAGCAGCTGGCCTGGATCAAGGTCGCCATGTCGCACCACGCGCAGCACAACCCGCATGCCATGCTGCGCGATGTGGTGACCGTCGAGGACGTCATCAACTCGCCCATGATCTCCGACCCGCTGCACAAGCTCGACTGCTGCGTGGTCAGCGACGGTGGCGGTGCGCTGGTCGTCACGCGGCCCGAGATCGCACGCAGCCTGAAGCGCCCCATCGTCAACGTGCTCGGCGCGGGGGAGGCGCTCAAAGGCCAGGAGGGCGGCAACATCGACCTGTCGTACTCGGGCGCCGTGTGGTCCGGCCCGCGCGCGTTCGAAGAGGCGGGCGTCACGCCGGCCGACATCCAGTACGCATCGATCTACGACAGCTTTACGATCACCGTGCTCATGCAGCTGGAAGACCTGGGCTTTTGCAAGCGCGGCGAGGGCGGCCGTTTCGTGGCCGATGGCAACCTGATCGCGGGCACCGGAAAGCTGCCCGTCAACACCGACGGCGGCGGCCTGTGCAACAACCACCCGGCCAACCGCGGCGGCATCACCAAGGTGATCGAAGCCGTGCGCCAGCTGCGCGGCGAGGCGCACCCTGCGGTGCAGGTGAAGAACTGCGGCCTGGCGCTCGCGCAGGGCACGGGCGGGCTGCTCGGCTCGCGCCACGGCAGCGCCACCTTGATCATGGAAAGGGCTTGAGATGACGACGATGGCACAAGACCGCGCATGGCCCGCGCCCGTGGTCTACCCCGACAACGCCGAGTTCTGGGCCGGCACGGCCGCCGGCCAGCTGCTGGTGCGCCATTGCGAGGACTGCGGCAGGCCGCACTGGTACCCGCGCACGCAGTGCCCGTTCTGCATGTCCGACCGCACGGCCTTCAGGGCCTCGGCCGGGAACGGCGCAATCTACAGCTTCACCGTGTGCCGCCGCGTCGGCCCGGTGCCGTTCGCCATCGCCTACGTGCGGCTGGACGAAGGCGTAACCATGATGACCAACATCGTCGATTGCGACCTCGACGCGCTGGCGATCGGCCAGCGGGTGCAGCTCGTGTTCAAGGCGGCAGAGGGCGGCGCGATGCTGCCCATGTTCACGCCGGCCTAGGCCGGCGCCAGCAGGCGGTCCAGCAGCACGGCCACGTGGACGGCCTCGCGTTGCGCGCCGTCGGCGATCTGGTGCCGGCAGCTCGTGCCGTCGGCCACCACGATGGCGTCCGGCTGCTGGCGCACGGCGGGCAGCAGGCTGGCTTCGGCCATCTGCATGGACACCTCGTAGTGCGACGCTTCGTAGCCGAAGCTGCCGGCCATGCCGCAGCAACTGCTCTCGATGAGCTCGGGCTGGGCGCCCGGGATCAGTTTCAGCACATCCAGGATCGGCGTGACCACGCCGAAGGCCTTTTGGTGGCAGTGGCCGTGCAGCAGGATGGGCGCATCCGCGGGCCGCAGCGCGACGGCGAAGCGGCCGGCCCTGGCCTCGCGCGCGATGAACTCCTCGAACAGCATCGCCTGCTGCGAGACGGTCACGGCCTGCTCGCCCAGGCCCATGACTAGCGCCTCGTCACGCAGGGTCAGCAGGCACGAAGGCTCCAGGCCCACGATGGCGATGCCGGCTTGCGCGAACGGTGCCAGGGCATCGACCAGCGCCGAGGCCTTGGCGCGTGCTTCGTCCACCATGCCGGTGGCGAGATAGGTGCGGCCGCAGCAGTGGTGGCCGCCGTCCTTCTCCACCGTGTGCAGCAGGTAGCCGGCGGCCTTCAGCACGCGCGCGGCGGCCAGCGCGTTCTCGCTCTCGAAGGTGCCGTTGAAGGTGTCGACGAACAGCACGGCGGTCTTGCGGCCGGCCTTCGCCGCGGCGAGCGCGGCATCGCGGCTCGCAAACATCGCCGCATCGCGCGTGCGCCAGAAGGTGTCGCTGCGCCAGGCAGGCATTGAACGCCTGGCCGACAGGCCCAGCATGCGCTCTCCCAGCCAGGCCGCCCCCGGCAGGCGGTTGCGCAGGTTCATGAGCCAGGGCAGGCGACTGGCCGCGTGCGCGTAATCGGGCAGGCGCGCAACCAGCTTGTCCTTGAGCGAGTGGCCGTGCTTGCCCTTGTAGTGCGCGAGGAACTCGATCTTCATCTTCGCCATGTCCACCCCGGTCGGGCAATCGCGCTTGCAGCCCTTGCAGCCCACGCACAGGTCCATGGTGGCGTGCAGTTCCTCGCTGGCCAGCGCCTCGGGGCCCAGCTGGCCCGAGATCGCCAGCCGCAGCGTGTTGGCGCGGCCCCGCGTGAGGTGCTGCTCGTCGCGCGTCACGCGGTAGCTCGGGCACATGGTGCCGGCGTCGAACTTCCTGCAGTGGCCGTTGTTGTTGCACATCTCCACGGCCTTGGCGAAGCCGCCGGTGCTGTCGCCACCGGTGCCGGGTGCCGTGGTCACCTCGGTCACCGGGTCGGCCTGCACGTTCCAGGCCGACCAGTCGAGCACGGGTTTGAGTTCGATGCGCTTGTAGGGCCGCGGCGACTCGGGCGGCGCAAAGCGCAGCAGTGCGGCGTCGTCCATCTTCGGCGGGTCGATGATCTTGCCGGGGTTGAAGAGCCCGAGGGGATCGAGGTTCTGCTTGATGCTGCGAAAGGCCGCGTTGATGGCCGGGCCGAACTGCCACTCGATCCACTCGCCGCGGCACAGGCCGTCGCCGTGCTCGCCGCTGAATGCGCCCCTGTACTTGCGCACCAGCGCACTGGCCTCCTCGGCAATGGCGCGCATCTTGGCACCGCCGTCCGTCCGCATGTCGAGGATGGGCCGCACGTGCAAGGTGCCGACCGAGGCGTGCGCATACCAGGTGCCACGGCTGCCGTACCTGGCAAACACTTCCGTCAGCGCATCGGTGTATTCGGCCAGGTGCTCGAGCGGCACGGCGCAGTCCTCGATGAAGCTCACGGGTTTGCCGTCGCCCTTCAGGCTCATCATGATGTTGAGGCCGGCCTTGCGCACTTCCCACAGGTTCTTCTGCGGTGCGTCGTCGGGCATCTGCACCACGCTGCCGGGCATGGCGAGGTCGCCCATCAGCTCGGCCAGCTGGCGCAGCTGCGGCAGCAGCGCGGCCTTGTCGCTGCCGGCGAACTCCACGAGCAGGATGGCCGCGGGCCTGCCGATCAGCGCGGTCTCCACCGTGGGGCGGAAGGCCGGGTTGGCCAGCGCCAGCTCGATCATCGTGCGGTCCACCAGTTCCACCGCCGTGGGGCCGAGCTTGACGATGTGCTGGGCCGCGTC
>CAJYRH010000109.1 GCA_913776795.1 uncultured Pseudorhodoferax sp.
TTCGCCTGCAAGGGCGTGACCAGCAACCTGCTCTACGGCGCAACACGCCACCCGCTGGACCCATCGCTGACGCCGGGCGGCTCCTCGGGCGGTGCCGTGGCGGCGCTGGCGGCCGGCCTGGGCCTGCTGGCGCTGGGCACCGACGCGGGCGGCTCCACGCGCCGGCCCGCGGCGCACTGCGGCCTGGTGGGATTCAAGCCCAGCAACGGGCTCATTCCGCACCCCTGGGGCTTCGCCGAGCCGAACTTCGGGCTCTCGGTGATCGGGCCGCTGGCGCGCGACGTGGACGACTGCGCCTGGGTCTACGACCACTTGCTGGCCTACGATGCGGCCGATCCGGCCGGCGTGCCGATCGCGGTGGACCTGGCAGCTTCGCCGGGCCTGCAGCAAGGCGCCACCGGTCTGCGCGTGGCCTGGAGCCCGCAGCTCGGTTGCGATTTCGCGGTCGATGCCGACGTGCATCAGGCACTGCAGCAGCGCGTGGACGCGCTGCGCGCTGGCGGCTGGCAGATCGACGACGCCGACCCGCCCTGGCCGGCCGAGGCGCGCGAGTACCCCCTGCTGGTGCTGCAGCAGGCGGGCCTGCATGCCTTGTACGGCGCGCGCCTGGCCGACGACCGCGACCGCATCGATCCGGTGCTCGTGGCGCAGATCGAGGCGGGTGCCGGCGTGACCCCCGCCCAGGTCGCGCATGCACTGCGGCTCAAGGAAAGGCTCATGACCTGCCTGTCGAACTTCTTCGCGCACCACGACCTGCTGCTGTGCCCGACCACGCCGGTCACGGCCTGGCCGCTGGAGCAACTCGGCCCGCCCGAGATCGGCGGCAGGCCAGCCGGGCCGCGCGGCCATGCGGCGTTCACGCCGTTGTTCAACTACTGCGGCGTGCCAGCTTGCTCAGTGCCGGCCGGCAGCGTACGGGGGCTGCCGGTGGGCCTGCAGGTGGTGGGGCCGCGCTTCGAGGACGCGCGGGTGCTGCAGTGCGCCTGGGAGATCGAGGCGCTGGGTGCCTAGGCGAGCTCGCAACAAGCAACCAGCAACCAGCAACCAGCAGCCAGCAGCCAGCAGCCAGCAGCCAGCAGCCAGCAGCCAGCAGCCAGCGACCGGGCCTACCGCTAGGCTTGCGGCGGCGACTCGCTCGGGGCCGTGTCCGGCGCGTCGTCCGGGCCGTCCTGCCGTCCGTCGACGCCGAGCACACGGCCTTGCGGGTCCATCTGCGTGGCGGTGGCGCCTGCGGTCCTGGTGGTGTCCACCTGCGTCATGCTGGGCTGGCTTTCTCCTTGCCTGCCCTGCGCGCTGGCTGGATTGATGGCGCCCCCCTGCGGACGGTCGGGCATACCCTGGAGCTCCAGGCCCTGATCGGTTCGTGTCATTCGTGGTTCCTCGGGATGGGTGGACCTTGCGGCGATCCATCCAAGGTAGGCAGCCCAGCCGCTGCGGGTTGTCAGCCGGTGGTCACCAGCTGCGGCAGGAGGAGGTCTGGCCCGGCCCGGCGCAACCGCCGGGCATGGGCGTCACCGCGGCCAGGCAACCGCCGGCTTGGGAGGCGCGGCGGCATGGTCGTCGTCATTTCCCACTGGCAGCAGGGCCTGCACGGGAGGCATGCGTGCCAGCATGCCGAGCAGGGTTCGCACGCTCGCACACTGGGTCTTGGAACGGATGGACGCGATCTGCGTCAGGACGGTCGTGCGGGCCACGCCATGTGCCGATGCGATGGCAGCTGCAGCGCGCCCGGCCACGAGTTGGCGCAGGACCATGGTTTCGGCATGCGTCAACTGGTAGCGCAATGCGAACATCTGAAGTTCCACATTGCCGCACAGTTCGACGCGGCCAAACACCACGAATGCCATGTCCTCGCCGTCCATGGCCATTGGCGTGAGCACGGCCGTCGTGCCCGGCGGCAGCGAGGAGCCAGTCAGCAGCTCGCGGCGGCCGCACACGCACACGCGCCGCAGTGCTGGTCCCCACTCCGTTCCCAGGCCGGGACGGACACCGCTGCTCCCGGGCCGTGCCATCCGCTCCAGTTGGCTTGTGGCGACCGCGTTGGCGTAGTGGATCCTGCCGTGCACGTCGAGCAGCGCCACGCCGTGCGAAAGACGGTCCAGGCCTGCCAGAAGCGCGCGGTGCAGTGTGGCTTGCAAGGGCTGCGGCCTGGCAGGGCCCTGGGCCGCACGCGCCGGGGCGGCGACGTGCGCGTCGGTACGTTCGAGGCAGTGTTCAGGCGCGGCTGAGTCAAGCATGGCGGTTTTTCCAGGATGAGCAGATTGCGTTGGACAGGCCGACTTTGCCGCCCCTGACCGCCATCCACCAGCAAGCGGTCCTAAACCTTGCTAAACGTCGGTGGCCGAAGCGTCCGCGGCAAAGGTCTGCTGCAGCAGATGGTCCAGCCCCGCATCGCTGAGCTGGCGTCCCTGCGCCACCCAGTACTGCAGATCTGCCTGCCCAAGCGCAGGCGTCACCAGATCCAGTGCGCGCTGGCGTGCCATCCGGGACACCGGGTCACCCCGGTTCTCGCTGTGGTGGACGAACGCTTCACCGGCGCCGACGAGTTGGGCGGCCGCGTGCAGCTTGCCGGCGCTTGCCGCCACCCACGCGAAGACTTCGGAGCGCGCGCGCAGCAGGTTGGCCTGCCGCAGGGCGGTCAGTGCGTGACCGGCACTGTGCAGGGCCTCCTGCACCTGGTGGTCGGCGACCAGCGCGGCGATCAACCCCGAAAGCACACGCCCGCGGGCCTGGCCCTGGCGGATGCTGTCGTCCAGGTGCTGCAGCATTTCACGGCAGCCATCGACCGCCTCCCTGGTTCGCCCCATTTGCAGCTGGGTCCACGCCATGTCGGCACGCAACAGCAGGCGGTAGCGCTTGATGCCCAGGGCCTTGGCGGCATCGAGCGCGGCCTGGGCATGCTGCAGCGCCAGCGCGTAGTGCCCTCGGATGTCGGCCAGCCGGCTTTCCACGCGCAGGCGGCGCATCCGGTCGGCTTCCGGCACACCGTCAATTTCCAGTGCGAGCGCGGTTCTCACATGCGCTTCGGCGCGGTCGGGATGCCCCGCCTCCAGCTCCACCTCCGCCAGGTGCCGCTGGCACGCGTGCCGGTGGCGGCGTTCGCCCAGCGACTCGAACAGCGCGTCGGCCTTCTGCATGGCTTCGACGGAGTGGGAGACAGGCATGCGCCCCTCGCTGCCAACCCGCCCGAACCAGTGCCAGAAGCGCGCCGCCAGCATCGTCGGGCAGCGTTCGTCCACCAGGGGGCGCACGCGCTTGAGGTGTTCGAGTGCTTCGCCGGTCGCCCCGGCGGCACCGAGTCCGACCGAGATGAAAGTGGCGATGGTGATCGCCACCTGCTCGTGGCCGGGCGCCGACAGCGCCCAGGCCAGGGCGGCGCGGGCGTTGGGCACTTCCTGCCACATCAGCCCGCTGTCGCGGTCACGGGCGGCCTGCATGCACAGGTGCGCCATCGCATGGGCCATCCGCGACGATGCGTCCGCTCCCTGCGACGAAGCCTGCAGGGCCTCAAGCGCAAAAGCACGGGTGGTCTCCAGCATGCGATAGCGTGGGCGCGGGCCCGGCTGGCGGGTGACGAGCGAGCGTTCGACCAGGATGTCCAGCTGCTCGATCAACGCAGTGCCTGCGTTCGGTCCCGCCAGCAGTTCGGCCGCCTGGAGGCTGAAGCCTGCCGGGAATACCGCCAGGAGATGCAGCAGCTGCTGGGTGGCCGGCGTCAGCAGTTGGTGGCTCCACTCCAGTGCAGCCTGCAGGCTGCTGTGGCGAGTCGGTGCCGTGCGTGGCCCGCGCGAGAACAGGCGCAATCGGTCGTGCAGCCGGCTACGCACGCCTTCCAGCCCCAGCA